>JAIBAF010000038.1 GCA_019695335.1 bacterium | reverse complement strand
GCTCAATCGTTGAGTAAACAACACCCCGCTGCGTTGTTGATGAAACTGAACGTGCCCGATGCGATTGTTTCAATCGACGGAAAGGAATACCCGACGGGAATGGATGTGCTGAACTTCGACAGCATTGGCGTCGGTGAACATAAATTGGTTGTCAAACGCGATTTCTACGAAACCTATGAAACGGCATTGATTTTCGGAGCCGGAGAGAAAAAAGAAATCGACGTAATTTTGCGATTACTGCCGGTGGAAATTCCCGCCGGAGTGGATACTGCGTTTCTTATTATCCGGACCGATCCGCCTATGGCCAAGATCGAAACGAGTACAGGAAAATTTATAGGTTACACGCCGATCGAAGATTTTGCGTTTCCCGAAGGCAGCTATACCTTGTTGTTCACCAAAAAAGATTACGTGACGCGCAGGCGTGACGTCTCATTACGGAGCTTGCGCAATAATGTCATGGACATCCGGCTTGAGAAATTGCGCGGTGTGGTTTCGCTTGAAAATGTCACACCCAATAACGCGACGTTATTTATTTCCGGAAAACAACTCTCACGCTCACCACGATCCAACCGTTACAGCGTGGAAGTAGGGGAGCAGGTTTTAACCATTCGTGCCGATGGATATGAAAATATCGAAAAGAAAATTTTAGTTCAGTTTGAAGATACGGTTAGTTTAAGGGATACACTCAAACCGGTGTTTGGTTCGCTTTTAGTTCAGTCCAATCCAAGCGGCGCAGAAATATTCGTTGATGATGCGACGACGCCGATCGGACGCGCGCCGGTATATATTTCATCGCTCATTGCCAACACGCATGTTCTGCGCGGCAAGCTTGATGGCGAAGAGAAAAAACGTTCGGTGAAAGTTGCGGCCAACGATACTACGGAAGTGGCGGTAGTTTTTTCGAATCCTAACGGATTTATCGAATTCGTCACGACGCCGCCGGGTGCGGAAATTTATTTGAATACGGTCAAACGTAACGGTTCCAAAACGCCTTATAAACTCGAGATCAAACCGGGATTTCATAAAATCAGGTTGGTCCATCCTTCATTCAAAAAATTTTATGAAGTGAATGTGCGTGTGCGACCGGAAAGCACCAACCGTGTGAACTACGTTTTCGAGTAATGATAAATACTTAATCCAAACGGAAAATAAAAAACCCGCTCAGAAAGAAGCGGGTTTTTTTGTAAGCCTTTGGGAAAATTAGCTCACGTTTTTTGAAACGATCTTGGCAAGATCGAACATGGAAACTTGACCCTTACCTCCGAAAAGCGAGCGAAGTTTATCGTCCGCATTGATCATGCGTCTGTTCGTTTTATCCTGCAACCCGTTTTTCTTGATATAATCCCAGATCTTTTTGATCATTTCTGTTCTCGGTCTGGGTTGTGAACCGATAACCTCCGCCAGAGTGCTGCTGGGCGTCAGTTTCGCCATGAAAGCAGCGTTGGGCTTACGCGCTGATTTCTTCTTTGCCGGTTTTTTTGCAGCTTTTTTAACGGCCTTCTTAACGGCTTTCTTTTTGGCTGCCTTCTTGGCTGGTTTCTTCTTCTTTGCCATGGTTATTTTTCCCATTAGTTAGGTTTATGAAAAATGTATTCTTCCTATAGTATCATTCAAAAAAAGCGAATTTGCAATTAAAAAATTACAATGAAATGATTTTTTCCGTCTTGGCTTTGTCCTTCAATCTTTTCCAAGAAAACAGCATTGAACAATTTTTTTTTATCTTTGCCAAAGATATTGATTTTTGCTATGTTGAGTTTTACTCAAAACCACAAGTCTTCGCCTGTGGTATTTCAATAAAATCTGTGTAACTAATTCCGCAATTGGTTTGCGGGTAATGGAACATCCAACGGTTCTCACCACGACACACGATCGCACACACCCATGCAAGATCTTAAAATAGAAAAACTCGGACGATACCGCATTCTCGACGTTTTAGGTCAAGGCGCAATGGGAGTGGTGTATAAAGCATCGGACGACCGGATCAACCGGACTGTTGCGATCAAAACATTACAAATTCGCGCCGACATGACGGAGGCTCAGGTTAAAGAATTCCGCGAACGTTTTTTTCACGAAGCTCAGTTTGCCGGCCGTCTGTCGCATCCCAACGTCGTGACGATTTACGATGTTCAGGAAGAAGGCGACTTGTCGTACATCGCAATGGAATTTGTCGACGGCACAACGCTGGAAAAAATGCTCAGCGCGAAGACAAATCTTCCTCTCGATAAGATCATTGATATATTGCTGCAGGTATGTGAAGGTCTTACTTATGCACACCGGTTCGGCGTGATCCATCGTGACATCAAGCCCGGCAATATTATTGTTAGTCACGAGGGCTTGGCGAAAATCATGGATTTCGGCATTGCGAAAGTTACTACTTCCACGCGTACGGTGATCGGGACGATTCTCGGTACGCCCGGATACATGTCACCGGAACAGATTACCGGCAAGTCGGTTGATTATCGTAGCGATATTTTTTCAGTTGGTGCAGTGATGTACGAACTGTTCACCGGCGAAAAAGCTTTTACCGGTAAAAATATGACGGAGATTATGTACAAAGTGGTGAACGATAATCCGCCGGCGCCTGCAACTTTGAATTCCACTTTGCCGGCAATGTTAAGCAATATTGTAATGAAGGCGTTGAAAAAAAATGCCGACAAACGCTACGCATCGATCGAAGAACTGGCGCGTCATTTGAAAAACGTCAAAGAATTTCTGAATGGCAATGCCGTCGGTACGGAGTTGGCCTTTGCCGAAGACCGGACGGTGATTGCAATTTTGCGCCGGGAGACTGAAAAATTATTTGCTAACCGCATTTTCAATATGATCTCTTTTGCATGGGCTTGCGTAAGCACATTGCTTCTGATTCTGCTCATGTCGGGCGATCATCACGGCTTGTTTGACGCCGTTACGAGACTGGCGATGGGTCGAAAACCTCCGTCGTTGACAGTTAAATTAAATGTGCCGGACGCAGAAGTGGCCATTGACGGTCAGCCGGTCAATGTTCAAGGCGCCGTTGTCAGCGTCGAAAATCTGGATATTGGTGAACACGTTCTTTCCGTGCGACGCGAACATTATGAAGAATACGCCGCGCCGTTAGTGTTTGCTGCCGGAGAAGAAAAAAAGATTGATGTCTCGTTGCAACTCAAGGCGGTAGAGATTCCACCGAATGTCGACACGGCGTATTTCAGCATTCAATCCGTGCCGGAAATGGTGAAAGTGGAAACCAGTTATGGTAAATTTTTAGGTTATACGCCGATTGATAAATTGGCATTTCCGAGCGGGCGGTACACTTTGTTGTTCTCAAAACCGGATTTCTCGAATAAAAAACGTGACGTTGCTCTGTTGAAAAATAAAACCAGTTATGTCAATTTATCGCTCGAAAAACAACGTGGGCTGGTATCGGTCGATAAAGTTTTTCCGGGAACGGCGACATTATTAGCCGATGGAAAAAAACAAATCCGGACACGATCGGGAGCATACAGTCTTGAAGTGGGAGAACAAAATATCACCATTCATGCTGAAGGATATGAAGACCTCGACAAAACGATCGAAGTCAAATCGGATGAGATGCTTGAATTGGCCGATTCGCTCAAACCCACGTACGGCACGCTGCTGATCAAATCCAATCCGACCGGCGCGGAAATTTATCTTGACGATGACAGAACGATTTCCGGTACGACTCCGTTTTATCAGAATCACCTGCTGGCCAATGACCATACCGTCAAAGGTGTTTACCGCAACGAAAATAAATCACGCGCCGTGAAAGTTGAAAAAAACGATACCACGGAAGTGACGGTTGTTTTTTCCAATCCCAATGGATTTATCGAACTTGTCACGACGCCGCCAGGCGCGGAAGTGTATTTGAACACCGTTCGCGTCAAAGACTTGACCACGCCGAGCGTAATGGAAGTCAAACCCGGATTCCACAAATTACGATTGGCACATCCGCAATTCAAAAAATTCTACGAAGTAACGCTGCGTATAAGGGCATTAAACACGACGAAGATCGAATATCAATTTGAATGATAAAAAAATCATGCCCAAAAAAGCTTCTCCGAAAAAACTTCCGGCCCACTTTACCCAATTCGTTAAAACTTATCCTGATGTAGCCAAGGCTTACAACCTCCTTTCCAAGGCCAGCAAAGAAGCGGGGCCCCTGAACGTTAAAACAACGGCGTTAGTTAAATTAGGCATTGCCATCGGATTGAAACATGAGGGTGCGGTACATTCACATGTTCGCAAATCTCTCGAAGCCGGAGCAAAACCGGATGAAATCCGGCATGTGGCCATTCTGGCTCTGACTACGGTTGGTTTTCCGTCAATGATGGCCGCATTGAGTTGGGTAAATGATATATTGGAGAACAAGTAATTTGAAACGCCAATGGATTATTGCTTTCTTTATCGTGTTGAATAGTTGCAGGCCTGCCTCAACGGTGTTTCCTCCCGGATGGCAACGTACATTGACCGTCAGTAATTCAGCCCACGCGTTCAAAATTACTCTCGGGTGGAAACGAAGCGATACGGATTCGACGCGTGCGCTTTTTTATGTCGTACGCACCAACCCCTCAACGGATTTTCTTGATTACCGCGAAGGCGGAGTATTACGTGCGGGCATGTTGGACACCTTCGAATTGACGCCCGATCAATCAACGGATCTTTATGAATGGACACGGACAGAAATGTGGAAATCCGGCGATGGCAGTATGGCCTCGGAAGGATCCGGCGATCAATTTGTTATGAGGTTTGACGGAGATGAAAACGTTTCGTTCGTTGGTTTACCGTCTGAAAAAAATAATCGAAAATTTATTGAATGGGCATTACAGCATTTCGAAGATACATTTCAAAAACTTGATTTTGTACAAAGCAGTATTATTTTAACCGTTTCGGATCGTGTACATAACCGGATTGATTCCGTTCGATTTGTTCACCGTGAGAACAACGTTCAGGTGTTTGGCAATCGTTCGGCTAATGTAGATTGGACAGAGTATCTGGAATTGTGGAGAATTTTAGAAAATTATAAAGTTTGGTTATTGCCGAGTGATAGTTCATACGCGGTTTCGTATCCGGTCGAATATCATCTCAAAATCAGCCGTGATGGGCGTTCATACGAATTGAAAGTTTTTGCGCCATCCAAATTATCCGTTAAGCGTTATTACTACATCGTCAATGCCATTGAAACAGCCGGTGTTTTTCAGCCGGCATGGTAGCCTATGAACGCGTTGCTCCAATCGTATAGGCTGATTTGGAAACGTTCGTTTTGGACGAAAGCGTCCGTCGTTTTTCAACTCGCCGCAACCTTGCTTTTATTGACTCAGCCGCTATTCAATGAATTTGATTATGAATTCAATGAAATTTTATCGGTTATTTTAATCTTTACGTCGCCGGTCTGGGCTGCCGAATCGGCCAGAATTTTAGCCGAAATAAGCGTTGAAAAAAGGACGACGAATCTCTATATTTTTTCTATAATTATAGTCACAAGCATCCTCAATGCCGGATTGTCATTTTTGACGATTTTCGGCTATTCGTTTTTTGCCAATGGATGCGGCGGCACCCGAGGTTTATTTTGGTTCTTACTGTTGCCGCTTCCCGCCACAATTTTCGGATGCAGTTTGGGTTACGGCCTTAGCGGCTGGTTTCGTCGATTTCAAAAATCAAGCGTATACGTTGTTATCGTCGTTGCCATTGCGTATAATATTTGGATAGTTTTCAGCCGCGTTCCGATTTTTGTTTATTCCAATTTTTTCGGTTATTTTGCGGGACCGATTTATGACGAACTGATACCGATCGATTCAACGTTGGTGTGGTTTCGCATTGGCACAGTGCTGTGGGGATTGTTTCTCGGCTTTATTGGCGTTTATGGTTGGAATAAAAAGTCAGGACAAGATTTCGGCCGTTTATGGATGGTGCCTGGAATGATTGCCCTGTCAATTTTGGCAATTGAATTGAATCGTGAAGCCATCGGTTTTGATGTTTCGTATTCCAAGCTCGAAGCTGAATTGGCCGGTGAAATTCAGACGCAGCACGTTCGGTTGAAATTTGATCCCGGTATTGATTCGACGTCGATACGATTGCTTGCGGCGCAGTCGGAGTTTTTTTACAGACAAAATTACCGGGCATTGAATTTATCAGCCGACAGACTGGTAACGCTGTTTGTTTACCGTGATGCGCAGCAGAAAAAAAAACTCATGGGCGCCGGATCAACCAACTTCGCAAAAATCTGGCGCAATGAAATTCATGTCAATGCTGACGAAGCGGAAGCGGTGCTCCGGCATGAAATTGTGCACGTTCTTGCAGGCGCATTTGCAAATCGGTATTACAGTACGCGCCGCATCGGTTTTCTCGAAGGATTGGCTGTAGCGATTGAGTGGAACGAAAATTATTTCACGCCGCACGAGTGGTCGGCAGCTTTAAAACGATTAAATAAATTGCCTCCGGTTTTACCGATGATCGAGGGCGAAAATTTTTTTTGGACGGCTTCGGGCATGAGTTATATTATCAGCGGTTCATTTGTAAAATTTCTGATCGATACGTACGGCATTGAACGATTTAAGCATGCCTACAACGATTCCACGTTGGAAGAAGTGTATCGCAAAACCGGAGAAGCTTTGATCGGCGAGTGGTCGCAAAATTTGGATTCGATTGTTATAACAGAGCAGGATGTTCACTTTGCCGAACTTTTGATTCAACCGAGTTTATTTCAGCGACGTTGCCCGCATCGTGTTGCCGAAATAAGTGCACAGGCATTTGAAGCGTACGCCCGCAATGATTATGAAGAAGCCGGCCGATGGTTCGATCAGGCTTTGGCAATTGATCCGGATAATTATGGATTGCGAATGAGCCGCATACGGTGTTGGTATTATTCGCGCTATTTCGACGAAGCTTTGGAGGCGCTAAACTTATTGTTCGATTCAAAAAAAATGAATTACGCTGCGTCGGCTTCAGCAATGGTTTTGAAAGGCGATATGTTTTTACAACTCAGCCAGCCTGACTCCGCTTTGGCAATTTACACATCCGCACTAAAGAATTATGGCCATATCCGGAATATCTATATCAGCGCCCACTTACGATTAAGTTTTTTTAATAACCTTGAACAGGTGTCCGCATTGAAACAGTTGCTGGAAACTGAAAATCGTGGCGAACAGTTGAATATTCTGGAGCGTGTAATTATAGAAAACCCCAAACTGAAATTACCGGTATATTGGAAAGGCCGGGTTTGGCATAATCAAGGCAACTGGGGAAACGCCGTGGCAACTTTAGATACCATCAGTTTTAACGATCCTATATTTGAATTAGACAGGCTTCAACGACTCGGTGACAGTTCGATTCGTTTATTCAATGCGCAAAAAGCTATAACTTATTATGATCGCGCTCTGGTCGTTGCCAAACGACCGATGGATCGCGAAGCACTGGAACAAAAACGATCTTTTGCGTTGTGGTATATTTCTTCATGGAATTAATTTGAGGTGTTCATGCCAGTTTTTTTCTTGTTAATGATTCTGATGTTCTTTCCATTGACTCTTCAAAACAGCGGTGAAACGGAAAAGATGCCGGCTGAGAAACCGGTAACGTTTACATTTGCGGATGAGCAGACGGGATGGGCGGCGGGCTTGATCAAAACCGGCGGTGTTGTAAAAAATCCCGGCGACAGCAGTCTCACCAATGCAATCGGTAAACAAAATGTTTATAAAACTATGCTGCTGAAAACAACCGACGGCGGACAAAGCTGGTTTTTGCAGACCGTTTTGCAAAGCGCGGATGAGCGCATTGAAATTCGCGATCTGTTTGCGCTAGATGCGCGCCATTGCTGGGTTGTGGCCACGCGTGTTTTCGCCGACAAAACATTCATCCTGGCTACCACCGACGGACAGACGTGGAAGGCGATGAATTTTACCGAAGATATTACGCCGAAGCAAATATTTTTTACCGATGCATTGAACGGATGGATGATCGGGTCGGCGCTGGCTCAGGCTGATGAACTTTTCAGAACCAATGATGGCGGGAAAACATGGAAATCGTTTTCGACAGGTTTTCAGGGAACTTTTCATTCGCTACGGTTTTCTGGAAACAAGGGATATCTTCTCGCCAATCTTGTTTCTTCGCCAGAAAACCTGACGATTTTAAAAACGTCAGACGGAGGCGATATATGGATTTCGGCATTAGAGGCGAAAGCCGATGCAGGTTATAATTTGGTTGGTACGAATTTGCAGATGAGTCATGATACGGTTTATGTACTGGCAAAATCGATTAACGAAGACAGTGATGAGTATGGCAATTCGGTGCTGATCTATTCTTCCGACGGATTTGCCTCGTCAGAAACTCGCCGCGTAACGTATGAAAAAGACACTAAAATAAACGAAACACTGGTGGGAAATTTTTCAATACAGTCCGGGCAATTGATCGGTGTAGATTTGGTACCATCGGATTACTTTGCATCGGCAACGCAAGAATTCGCTTCCTATAATCTTATTACCTCGGATGATGAAGGAAAAACATGGACAAAAATCGCGGAATTTAATAAGGCGGTGTATCATTTTATGACGTTGTCGGCTTCCGTGGCTCTATGCAGCAGCGGTGACGGAGAAATTTTTTATTCCGCCAATAGCGGCCGAAATTGGACCTTATCATCGGTGAATTTTCGTAATTATTTTCTGAAACCGCCATCGGTGGCGTTACAAGCTCAAGCCGACGGCATGGAAAGTGATGCGCTCGCATATGGGGACGAATGGGACGAACTGGCGCGTGATACGACGTATTCCAGCCGTTGGGAAAGCGCAGATGATTCTTTGCTGGCGCTGAGTTTCAGCAATAATGTTGATGTGACCAAATACAAAGCGGACGTTTCTAAAAAATTTTCAGTCGGCATTGATACAGTTGCGTCGAGCATTATTGTATTTGATAAACGTATTCGTCGTGGCGCCAAACACGGCATCTGGGATTTGCTCAAGGAAGAGGCTCGTACCGGCGAAATCAAAATCCGGAAGTACAAGACATTACGATTTGCAGGTGAGGTTCATGCCGTTGACGGCAAACGACCGGTAAAATTTAGCTGGAGCAGCAGTATCAACGGCGAACTGAGCGATCAGTTGAGTTTCACAACCCAACCGCGGCAGTTATTTCCCGGTACGCATTTCATTTTTTTCAAAGCTATGGATGAGAACGGGCAGTGGTCTAATCCCGTCGTGGTTAAAGTCGTGGTTGAAGATTTCCCTAAATATAAATTTCCTTTTCAGGGAGCGTGGACGGCGGGTGGTGGTGGCAGTTATTACAATAAAGGCTGGCACATCCGAGGCATTCGTTATGCACTGGATCTGAACAATACCGAATCGAACGAAGGCAGTGACGGTGACTACGGTCTTCCGGTTCGTGCGTCGACGGATGGCGTTGTCGCGTTTGCCGGCTACATGCGGGGCTACGGGCGGACCGTGAAAATTGATTATATGTACGGCGGTCATAAGTATACAACATTGGTTTCACACTTAGCCACCATTTCCGTCGATATCGGTGAAACGGTCAAACAAGGACAAGAACTCGGAACGTGCGGTACAACTGGACGTTCGAGCGCGCCGCATGTGCATTGGGAATTGCGTGTCGATGATATTTGTCAAGCACCGGAACCGGTATTTGAGAACGACTCTACAGCCATACAGACGGTGTATAACGGCGGAACATTCAATTCAGATAATTATTATCAGCCGCCGTATATCGTTGTTGTCGATGAGCCGCAGATACCCAACACATGGTTTGAAAGGCGCGGTTATTATCACAGTTACCGTTGGGTAAATGTGACTAAATCGCTTAAAACCGTCGAAGTGAAATGGAAACCAAAATTACCGCGATCCGGCGATTATAAAGTGCAGGTGCACATTCCGAAAAAATATGCAACCGCAATGGCAACGTATGAAGTTCATAATAAAAACGGTGTTCAGTCCGTTAAAGTAAATCAAAATAAATTTACCGATGAATGGGTGACGCTGGGTACGTATGCTTTTGACGCTGACGACGACGTCTATGTGTATACCAGCAATGCTACCGGGCAAAGCAAAGGGACGATCGCTTTTGACGCAGTGCGTTTTATCGGACAATGGGAAAAAGAACAAGTAGGTTTAACAAAATAAAAGGAAGGTGATTCGAGTGAAATTACCCTCGCTCAAGTCCAAAACGGTCATGACGGCTGTTGCGTTGATGATGACGGCTTTTACCGGAGGATGGCTTGCCCAAACGTCGTTAGGCGGCGATTATTATTATGAAGTCAAGCGCGGATTGCGATTATTCGGCGACGTGTATAAAAACATAACGGAAAAATATGTGGATGAAATTACGCCGCATGATTTTATCCGTTCCGGTATTGACGGGTTGTTGTCGAAACTCGACCCTTATACTGTGTATTACGAAGGCGATGAAAGCAGCGATCTCGATGCACTGATGATGGGTAAATACGGCGGCATTGGTTTATCGATCGGTATCAAAAACGGTTACATTACCGTGATTTCAGCATCGGACGGTTCGCCCGGGCAACGCGCGGGTATTTTGCCCGGAGACCGAATCATCGCGGTGGACGAGCTTTCGACGAAAGACTGGAAATACCAGGAAATGTCCAATTACGTCAAAGGAGAGCCGGGTTCGAAAATTAAACTCACGATCATGCGTGAAGGCGAATCGGCGTCTATCGAATTTGAACTGATCCGCGAAATGATTGCCGTTGAAAATATTGCCTATGCCAGTGTATCGCAGGAACAAATCGGTTATATCAAATTGACCAAATTCTCGAAAACAGCAGACGTTGATATGGCGCAGGCTTTGAAGGAATTGAAACGGCAGGGAATGAAAGGATTGATTATTGATCTTCGCGGCAATCCCGGGGGTTTACTGGATGCGGCGATTGACATTACCAATCAATTTGTAAAAAAAGGGGAGACGATTACTTTTACCAAAGGCCGCTCGTCAGACGCGAATCGCTATTATACCGCTTCCAACGATCCCATGCTTCCGGATATTCCTCTGGCCATTTTGGTGGATGGCGGAACGGCGAGCGCGGCTGAGATCGTTGCCGGCGCTTTGCAAGATCTGGATCGCGCCGTGATCATCGGGTCGACTACTTTTGGCAAAGGATTGGTTCAGACATTGTATCCACTATCTGAAAAAAATGCCGTTATGAAAATTACGACGGCTAAATATTTTACACCGAGCGGACGCTGCATTCAAAAAGAAGATTATTCGGCCAAATATCACCGTTCACAATCAGTTGTACGTGATGAAGAGGTTTACGATACGTTTGGTGTCGATGAAGTCATTGAAGACTCTTTGCGCGAAGATGAAAAACCTGTATTACCGTATAAGACCAAAACCGGTCGACCCGTATTTGCCTATGGAGGCATTACACCGGACGTAGCGATTCCGTCGCGTGAATTCACTACATTTTTTACGGAAATTTTGAAAAAAGGAATCATCTTTGATTTTGCGACCCATTTTGTTGCGCAGCACAAAAAGATCGATTCGACATTCACGGCCGATGCAATATTGATGGAAGATTTCCGGCAGTATCTTACAATGAAGAAATTTTCATATGTTCCGGCTGTAGAAAAGGCGCTGAACAATCTGGTGGACATTTCTAAAAAAAGCGATTACGATGAGGCCTTTCTGACGAAACTGGACGATCTTGGGCAATCCGTGAAGCAAGTCAAAAATAAAGATTTTGATATGAATTACGATTTGATCAAACGCGGATTGGAATTGGAAATTATTTCGCGTTATTACGGTCATAAAGCAAGCGCGATGGCGGCGAGCCGGTACGATCATCAATACCAGGAAGCTGTAAAAATTCTTCGCGACGCGGACGGATACAAAAAAATATTGACTAAACGGTAACGGTTCCATTGGACTTTTTTTTTCTGATCTACATTGGCATCGGTTTTCTGGCCGGGTTTCTCGGATCGCTGGTTGGGCTTGGGGGCGGCATTATTGTCGTACCGGCGCTAACCATCGTATTAAATATGGATATCAAAAACGCCATCGGAGCCAGCTTGGTTTCCTTGATTTCAACATCGGTAATGACCGTATCGGTTCTCGCTAAAAATAATTTAGTGCATTTCCAATTAGGACTGTTATTGGTATCCACAACGATTTTAGGCTCGTTTCTAGGCAGTTATACAGCCGTTTTTCTCAACACCAAGATTTTGCTGATCATTTTTGCGTCGTTTATGCTGGTGGCGGCATACATGCTTTTACGGAAAAAGAAAATTTCTGAAGGCAACCTGATGGATTCCATTCCATCAACCAACGGCGTATTGGATTTATATGGCGAAATAGAAAAGGAATCCGGGATAAAATATTTTAAAATTAAACGGGTGCGCCTAGGTATCGGGTTGTCGGCGATAGCTGGTTGGCTTTCCGGTATGCTGGGCGTTGGTGGCGGTATCGTACAGGTTCCGATGATGAACCTGATTTGCGGAGTACCGATAAAAATTGCCGCAGCGACGAGTAGTTTTATGATCGGTTTTACCGGTTTGGCTGGAGCTCTGGTGTACGCTTTATTTGGAAAAATTGATTGGTACCTCAGCGCTTCACTGGTCTTAGGTACGCTGCTGGGTTCCCATGCCGGATCTAAAGCCGCTGTCAGACTCAAATCCAGTGTTATCACCAAAGTTTTGGTTGCTGTTTTGATCGTATCGGCTGTCCGGTTAATTCTTAAATCGGAGGAGTAAATGTGACTGAGTTCAGCCACATCTATGCACGTTTGATGCAGTACGGTTCGTTAAGTACCGTCATATTTTTCATCATTAGTTTATTCTTACCTGTTTTGGGAATTGTGAAGAATGATGAACAATTGTTTTTTCAGTTGGGTGGATTGGTACTGTTTCTTACTCCATTGACGGGCCTATTATTTTTAATTGCTCGGTTGTTTCAACAAGGTAAATTATTTATGGCGTGGTGGGCTATCGGGTTAATTGTGTTGTTGTTTGGCGGAACCTGGCTGCTGCACATAGTTCATTAGTAACCGTTATCGGAAAGGGATTTTATGAAACGTTTTTCGTGGATTGTTCTGGTATTGATGGTGGCAGGAGTTTCATCGTGCGGCAATTTCAGTAAAACTGTCATTTATAATGAAGGCACTTACGGCTCGCTCGAACATCAGCGTAATGTGAAAGTCAAATTTACTAATGGCGTTATTAAACATTTTTATAAACTGAATGTAGTACGGACGGATGAACAATTTATTTATGCACAGTGCTGGGAATCCCAAAAAAGCGAACCCATCGATTACAAATTCGATAAATCGGAAGTGATTATCGAAAGTGAGCATTTCAGCGGTTCGAGCGCCGGTACGTATCTGCTATATCTGGGCTTGTCGGTAGGCGTTTTCGTGTTGATCGATTTAATTTTCTATAACTAAC
This sequence comes from bacterium, assembly GCA_019695335.1. NCBI lineage: Bacteria > bacterium. The sequence continues at coordinate 20,880 of JAIBAF010000038.1, read as the reverse complement.
ATGTCAGTTGAAATTCAAACGGAAAAATCCGTTGCCTTCGAGCAAACATGCTGCCTGATTTGCGATGAAAAGATCAGTGAAACAAAATTTTCTTATCGCGATGAATACGGAAGTTACTCGGTTGTACAATGCCAAACGTGCGGGTTTTATTTTCTGAATCCTCGTCCGAGTCAGCAATCGATCGGTGTGTATTATGCCGCCGACACCTATACGCCGTTTCTCAGTTCGAACAGTCATGACGATATATTCGCAAAATTATATCGGACTGTACGTCAATACTCCGTTGGATGGAAAAGAAATAAGATTGAAAATTACTTTCGAAAAGGATCGATTCTCGATTTAGGATGCGGCACGGGTGAATTTCTCAGCGAAATGAAACGATACGATTGGCGGGTAGCCGGTATTGAACCTTCGGCCGAAGCTGCGGCATTTGCTCGCAAAAAGTTGCAACTGAATGTAACCACGGGCACAATTGATACAGAGATCGCTCAAGATCAGACGTTTGACGTGATTACGATGTGGCATGTATTGGAGCATGTGCACGACGCGAAACGAGCCTTGCAAAATATTTCAGTTAAGTTAAAACCCGAAGGAATTTTAGTTATCGCCGTACCGAATATTAGCAGTTTTGATGCATCGATTTATGGCTGCGACTGGATAGCGCTCGATCCGCCCCGGCATTTATATCATTTTACTCCGCAGTCGATGACGACATTGCTGCAGCGTTCCGGGTTTTCAGTGATGGCAACGAAACAAATTCCTCTCGATACAATTTTTAATTGTTTAATGAGTGAAATTAAAATCATCCGGAAGCGTTTATGGATCATAGCTCCATTCTTGTGCCTACGAACGGCCTTCGTTTGTTTGTGGTCGCTTATTTACGGATCGACAGGAAAAAAGAGTTCAACCGTTTTATTCATCGTTAAAAAAGTTCAACATGTCTAAAATCAAAATTTTACCCGAACATATTGCCAATAAAATTGCCGCAGGGGAAGTGGTCGAGCGTCCGGCATCCGTCGTCAAAGAATTGATTGAAAATTCCATCGATGCCGGAGCGGATGAAATTGTAATTACCATCAAGGGAGGCGGTAAAAATCTCATTCAGATCATAGACAATGGATCGGGAATGACACAGGAAGATGCGCTGTTGTGCGTTGAACGCCATGCGACCAGTAAAATCGCCGTCTGGGAAGATTTGGAACACGTCAAAAGTTTTGGTTTTCGCGGTGAAGCGCTTGCCAGTATTTGCTCGGTTGCCGACGTCGATATTAAAACCCGTATTAAAGAATCCGATGTAGCGACATTGCTGAAAATTCATGCAGGAAAAATTTCTGAAGTTACGCAGGAAGCCGGACTAACCGGAACGACTATTACGGTTAAAAATTTATTTTACAATGTTCCTGCGCGTCGCAACTTTCTCAAAACAAACAATACCGAATTTCGGCATATTGCCGGCGTGATGAAAAAGTTTGCCATTGCGTATCCCCGGATTGAATTTACGCTCATTCATGAAGATGAAAAAATTTTTCAGCTTAAAAAATCCGATCTTCCTGCGCGTCTCGAAAAGGTTATCGGCAAAGACGTGATGTCGTACACATTGCCGGTTGACAAAAATCAATTCGGAGCCTACATCAAAGGCTATATTAGTAAGCCCAGTTTTTCTTACAAAACGCACGGCGAACAATTTTTGTTTTTAAACGGCCGGCCTATTACCAATCGTACAGCCAGTTATGCTGTTTTCTCAGCTTATGGACATTCGATTCCTAAAGGCGACAAGCCGTTTTTCATTTTATTCCTGGAATGGAATTCTGAAGAATTTGACGTCAATGTGCATCCGACGAAAGCGGAGGTTAAATTCAAAGATGAACAATTATTATATCGTATTGTTTTTCATGCAGTGCAAGATTCCATGGTGACGGACGCGTTGATACCAACGATGGACAATCAGGCTTCAGCCGAAACCGCGACATTGCATTTCAACGATCAATCGGTATTACCGCTTGAAACGCAACGGCATGTGACTCAATTCGGCCAAACAGTTTCGGCGCAAGAAACCACGCGCACAGGGCAAGAGGAAAGCGTTGCACAATTTTTTACGCCTGACGAACAGAAAACTCAGGTTCAAAGGCAATTGGTTCAGCGGCAGCCGGTCAATCCGAGTACGCTGGTGTGGCAACTGCATAACCGGTATATCGTATCGCAAATTAAAAGCGGAATTGCCATTATCGATCAGCATGTGGCTCATGAGCGGATTCTGTATGAACGTGCATTGGACGCGTTTGATCATAATCCGATTTTTTCGCAGCAATTACTTTTTCCACAAACGATCGAATTTACGCCTGAAGATTTTGGCATTGTCGAACACATTTTGCCACTCATGGAGAAGCTGGGATTTGTTGTCAAGGCATTCGGCAAACGTACGATCGTCGTCGAGGCGGTCCCGGCCGACGTCAGGCTTGGCAACGAGCAGAAGATATTGCTCGATATGATCCAGCATTATAAAGAAAATGAAAATCACGATCTTGATCCTCGTGATAGTTTAGCTAAATCTTTTTCTTGTAAAACGGCCATCAAGTCGGGCGATCCGTTGACTGTCGACGAAATGAATGGCCTGATCGATCAGTTATTTGCATGTAAATTTCCGTATGTTTGCCCACATGGCCGGCCGATCATCATTCAATTGACCCTGGATGAGTTGGATCGTCGTTTTATGAGAATTACCTGACGTATGAAAATTCTTGTTCTGGTCGGCCCTACGGCCGTCGGGAAAACGTTCATCTCCATTGCGATTGCCGAGGCATTAAATGCGGAAATCATTTCCGCAGATTCACGCCAGATTTATCGCTTCATGGATATTGCGACGGCAAAACCTTCGCTCGATTACCGCGAAAAGATACCGCACCATTTTATCGATATTGTCGATCCTGATGAAACTTATAATGCAGGTCAATTCGGTTTGGAGGGGCGGAAACACATCGACGATATTACGGCGCGCGATAAAAACGTTTTGGTTGTGGGCGGCTCAGGGTTATATATTCGTTCTCTGACGGAAGGTTTTTTTGCCGGAGAAATCAGCGACCCTGTCATTCGCGAAAACATTCGTGAAAAAATTGTTGAATTGGGTGCGTCGGCTTTGCATGCACAATTAGCCGATATCGATCCGGAAAGCGCAAAAAAAATCAGCCCGAACGATGCCAAACGTATTGAACGGGCATTAGAAGTTTTCGAAATTACCGGTAAACCTATTTCGGAATTACATAAAGCGCCAAAACCGAAATTTTCTTTTGAGTCCGTTTTTTACGGTCTGAACTGTGATCGCGATGAATTGTATCGCCGCATTGAAGCGCGTATCGACCGGATGTTGGAAGAGGGAGTGATTGAGGAAACTCAAAGACTAATTAACAAAGGCTATTCACAGAACTTGGTGTCGATGGAAAGTCTCGGTTATCGGGAGATCAGTGCGTATTTAAACGGTTCAATTTCAAAAGATGAAATGATCCGCCAGTTTAAACAAGGATCGCGAAACTACGCCAAACGTCAACTGACGTGGTTTCGAAAAGATCAGCGTATTCGTTGGTTTGATGTCACAGATCCGAATGTATTACCGAAAACGGCGCATGAAATTGTGGAAGATTTTAAAAAATATCTTTAAGTTATTGTTGTAAACAGCATCGTATCTTATTAACTTATTTCAGGATTTGAAAAATCGACCCGACATTATGGATCAAGAGCGAATTAAGAAAAAACTAAGCCGAATTCAGTGGCTCGAAGACGTCAAGAAAAAGGTTTTGTTGGTTGACGACGAAATACGCATTGCCCAGGAAGTCAAAGCTTTACTGGAAGATGACGATTATACCGTTCAGATAGCGACCAATGGCAACGAAGCTACACAAATGATTCATGAATACCAGCCTGACCTGATCATGTCTGAAATCGCCATCCGGCATATCAATGGTTTTGAATTGTGTCGTACCGTCAAAGAAGATCCGAACACCAAGCATATTCCAGTTATTCTCATTACCGGTCTTACGCGCCCCAACGATAAAATCAAAGGTATCGAAGCGGGAGCCACCGATTTTATCGGAAAACCGTTTGACCAGCTTGAATTAAAAACGCGCGTTCGATCGGCGTTCCGCATCAAGAGTTTGCATTCCCGATTGGAAAATATCGATGAAGTGATCGTAGCGTTCTCACGAGCCGTCGAAGCCCGCGATCCTTACACACGCGGTCATTCGGAGCGAGTTGGCATGTACGCGATCAAGCTGGCTATTGCGCTTGGAATGGATGTACGTTATCGTGAATTTCTTTTTCGGGGGGCCATTCTTCACGATATTGGCAAAATCGGCGTACGCGATTCCGTTTTGCTGAAGGCGGGAAAATTGACCGATGAAGAATTCGATGAAATCAAAAAACATCCTGAAATCGGATTGAAAATTTGCGGGCCATTAAAAACTAGCCGTTCGTTGCTTAATATCATCGCGTATCATCACGAACGTATGGATGGCACAGGATATCCGTTTGGGCTGATGGGTAATGAAATTCCAATCGAAGCGCGTATTATTGCAATTGCCGATACGTTTGATGCGCTAACCAGTACGCGACCGTATCGTAAAGCGCTATCGGTCAGCGATGCCTGCCGGATATTGAACGAAGGTAATGAGACGCATTTTGATGAAGATTTTTTACCCGTATTTGTTGAAGTAGCGATGCGCGGAGAAATGGACGAAGTTCTCGAAACGGCGCGCGGCCAGGAGTTGGCTCCCGTGAAAGCTACGCAGGAGATTCCCTCCGAGATTATCAATGGGCTCGATTTTTTTGATGCCAATTTTATCGGATAGCCGTGCCATTACAGTAGTCTGCTGAAGTTTTTTCTCGAAAGGTCACAATACCATGAAAGCAATGGTTATTCCACATGTGACCGACCTACAGCAAAATTCCCATCCTTTACATTTAGTCGAGATGCCAACGCCCAATCCCGGATATGGCGAGGTACTGATTCGTGTATCTGCATGCGGGATCTGTCACACCGAGTTAGACGAAATCGAAGGGCGGACTCCGCCTTCTTTCTTTCCGATGATTCCCGGGCATCAGGTGATTGGTAGAATTGAGGCGATTGGCGCCGATGTGAATAATTTTACAGTTGGGGAGCGCGTTGGGGTTGCGTGGATATTTTCATCGTGTGGCCAATGTGAGTTTTGTAAAAATGGCAAAGAGAACTTATGCCGTCAATTCAGAGCGACAGGCCGGGATGTGTATGGCGGATACGCGGAATGGATGACTGCGCCTGCATCGTCGGTCTTTTCCATTCCTGATTTTTTCAACGATACCGAAGCAGCGCCGCTTTTATGCGCGGGCGCGATCGGATTCCGTTCGCTCAGACTGACTGAAATTCATAACGGTCAGAATCTTGGCCTCATGGGTTTTGGTGCGTCGGCGCATCTGGTCATTCAAATGGTGCGATTTAAATTTCCAGATACATCTGTTTTCGTGTTTGCGCGAAGCGAAAAAGAACGGACATTTGCGAGGGAATTGGGCGCTTCGTGGGCCGGTGCCATCAATGATCAGGCACCGGTCGCATTGCATGCGATCATAGATTCCACGCCTGCATGGCAGCCGGTAGTGGAAGCAATGAAGAATCTCAATTCTGGCGGACGTCTGATCATTAATGCCATTCGGAAGGAGAACTATGACCAAAATAAACTTTTGTCGTTGAATTATCCCGAGCATCTTTGGATGGAAAAAGAAATCAAAAGCGTTGCCAATGTAACACGTAGGGATGTAGCGGAGTATCTGGAGCTCGCGGCATCTATGAAAGCGAAACCTGAAATCAATCTTTATTCGCTGACCGATGCCAATCGTGCATTGATCGAAATGAAAAAAGGAGAAATCCGTGGAGCAAAAGTATTAGTTGTTGAATAAAAAAAGCCGGCTGAATCTTAATTCAACCGGCTTTAAATTCTTATTCGTAGTAACGGTCAATTATTTCAAAACAGTTTCTTCAACTTCCATCGTATCTAAATAAACTTTTTCAATCACAATATTTTCGAGGGGGCGGTCGCGGGCATCTTTGGCAACGGCGGCGATTTGATCGATGACATCTAAACCCATTACGGTTTCACCGAAAACCGTGTAGTCGTTATCAAGAAAAGGTGAGCCGCCTAAAGCTGTGTAAATATCGATCTGATCCTGGGTCAATGTAAAATTGGGTTTTTGTTCGCGCATGCGCATTTCCAGTCGTTTCAATTGATCCAACGTCATCGGCCCGTTTTGTACGATATAAAATTGACAGCCGCTTGAAGCTTTGGTCGGATTGACTTGATCGCTTTGCCTTGCAGCGGCCAGAGCGCCGCGTTTATGATAATGTTTAATCTCGGCAGGAATAGTATAGCCGGTGCCGCCCATACCGTCATTCATAGGATCGTTGTCTTTAGAATTCGGATCTCCACCTTGAATCATAAAATTTTGAATCACACGGTGAAAAGTCGTTCCATTATAAAAACCGGATTGAATGAGCTTTTTGAAATTTGCAACGTGTTTCGGCGCATCTTGTTCATACAAAGAGAGAACGATTTTACCGAATTTCGTTTCGATTACCGCAACTTCTTTGGTGGATTTAACTTTGACGATTTGTTTTTTGGGAACATCTTGTTTCAAATCGTCAGCTTTTTTTTCCTGAGAACAACCATTCATGCTGCTCAAAACGAAAAGGCATGAAATGCTCATCCATATGAATGAAACGCGAAAAATTGACTTGAACAAGGAGACCTCCTTTGCTATGTTTCGTGTAATTAATCGTCCAATATAATGGCTTCGAATGAAAATTACCAACGCATTTTCGCTTTTACTTCTGACGTGCGCAACTCTTTTTTCGCAAAATCAATCTCATGTACAGTGGATCGAATCGTTTCCGATTGCTCCAGAACTGTCGCCGCCGGTTAAAAATGCACGATCGCTGACGATCAGCTTTTCCGGCGATCTTTATATTGCCGATACAGGCAATCACCGGCTTATCAAGTTGAATTCAAAAGGAGAATACGTGCAGCATATTGGCGGATTCGGATGGAAAGTCAATCAATTCGATACGCCTGTAGACATTGCAACGGCCGATGGGCTTAATCTCTACGTGGCTGATTATAATAATCAACGTATTCAACGATACGGGAAAAATTTTGAATTTATTTCATCATTAGGCGATTCCAAAATTGATCGATTGGCATCGGATCAAACAGGAAAGACCGCTTTACAAATCAGCTATCCATCAGGGGTGGCAGTCACGTCTTTGGGCGATCTTTTTTTTACAGAAAGTGAAAAAGGTACGGTCTATAAAATCAATCGCTTCGGAAATGTCGACGCCGTTTTCGGAGGATTTACAAATGGGACAGGTAATCTGCTTAAACCATCCAAATTATGTGTTACAAAGAATCGGGTATATGTAGCCGACGATAATAAGCTCGTTGTGTATGATTATTTTGGCAATTATCTGTATACAACAGGCGAAGACATTTTAAAGAAAGTTACCGATGTCACGGTTGATGTCAATAACACGGTTTACGTTTCCGATAGCGAACTTAAAACGATTTTAATATTCGATGAAAAAGGCGGGTGGCAATCATCGTTGATGGATTTTGAATTCCAATCGCCGGTATCAATCGATATTTGGAATAATCAGTTATATGTTCTCGACGGGAAAACATCAACGATCCATGTTTTCAAAATTAACGGGAAATCGGAATAAATGAGTCGGCTTTGCTCGTGTTTCCTATGGCTTCTTCTGGGAAATATTACGTTGGTATTCGCGCAAAATCAGGCTCATCAATTTTCCATCGATTCTTCGGCTTTTTTCTTTCCTCAAATTACATCACCGCACTCAATCAATCTCTTCAAAAAAGAATATCGATTTGTCGGTAAGGGCAATGATGCCGGTTATTCTCTTCCGGACTCAATGATTGTTCTTGGAAGCGAAGAAATCTACGCAGGAAAGTTGTTATTAAAGCGTAATGACGATTATCGGATCGATTATAAAACCGGAGGAATAAAATTTAATTTTGAATTGTCAGCCGATGTTGAAATACGGGTAGTCTATAAAATATTTCCATTCGGCATTCCGAAGCCGGCGTTTCATCGCGAGTTGATTACGCATTCCTTTTATGACGATAGTTTGAAAAGGACCATTCAAAAGAACATCATTACGGTCAATGAACAATCCGGAAACCTTTTTGAAACGTCGCAATTACGAGGGTCCGGGAGTATTACGCGCGGATTCAGCGTCGGTTCCAACCAGGATTTTACTCTCAATTCGGGTCTCAATGTTCAAATATCCGGTAACATCAGCGATGATGTGACATTGGAAGCATCATTGACGGATGAAAATTTGCCGATCCAACCCGAAGGTAATACCGAGAATTTACAGGAAATCGACAAAGTATTTGTCGAGGTGAAAAAAGCCGACCGCTACATTGCGACATTTGGTGATTTTAATGTGAATTATTCGGGAACGCAGTTCGGTAATTATTCCAGGCAAGTTCAAGGCGTGCGCGCGTCGGGTAAAACCGATCGATGGTTTGCCGATGCCGCATTTGCAACTTCAAAAGGTAAATACGCTACCAATACATTGACGATTCAGGAAGGTGTTCAAGGGCCGTACGAGCTCACCGGGCGGAATGGTGAACGTAATGTTTTGATCATTGCCGGAACGGAAAAAGTCTGGCTCAATGGTGTACTATTGATTCGCGGCGAAGACAATGATTACGTCGTCGATTATAGCGCCGGACAAATAACGTTCACACGCAAACGCTTGATTACGTCCGAATCCCGCATTGTCGTCGATTTCGAGTATGCCGATGATGTCTTTAGAAGGAATACTTTATCGCTTCGGGCCGGAGCCAATTGGTTCAACAATAAAATTGCTCTTCGAAGCCTTTTCATTAACGAGTATGATGACAAAAGCAATCCGATCAATTTGTCGCTGTCAGAATCTACCTTGGATTCATTATCAATGATTGACGATGACAGTTTAGCTCAACGGAATAATTCGATCTTAGTGGACGGAGCCACACGTTCTGATATCGGTAAAGGTACGTATAGAAAAGCATTTGACATCGCTAGCGCTGAAAGTATTTATGTCTATGTCGGGCGGGATAGTAGCGGGGATTATAACGTTCGTTTCACAGATTTCGGCAATGGAAATGGCGCTTATAGTCGAGGATCGATTCTCGGGGAATTTATTTATGTCGGCCAGGGTAATGGTAATTATCTGCCGCTGGTACCGCTGTCATTACCGACTCAAACGCAAATAGGTGTATTTAATCTGGACGTGCGTCCTGCCAAAAATATCTTGATTGCAGGCGAATTGGCATTCAGTAATTTCGATCGCAATGCCTATTCTGCAAAATCACAAAATGGGCAGGCGTACTATATTCACGGTAATATTGACAAACAAAAAATTAAAATTGGAAATAACGAATTAGGAGAAGTGGATTTTACTGCACGGTTTCGCCGCGTTGACAGTACGTTCACGCAAATTGATCGTGTCGATGATGCTGAATTTGCGCGTAACTGGAATGCGTTACCGCTTAATGCAAACTATGCCGAAGAACTTGATGACGGATTGTTAAGATACAGACCGATAGAAAAATTGCAACTGACTTCATTTTACGGGCAACTAAATCGCGGTAACGGCTCGTTGAAATCAGAGCGGTATGGTGGCGGCGGGCAGTATGATTTTAAATCAAAATCTTTTATCGCATATAATGTTGAAAAAATCAGTTCTGATTCAAAAACATCATCAGGATTATTTTCATCCCAAATTCGCCGTCAATATTTGAATAGCGCATATGAAATGTGGAAAACAACTCTCGGAATGGACTACGAAGATGAAGTTGTGGATAACATGATATCAGTCACTTCCGATTCTAACTATGGAACGGGATATCAAATATTTCGTCCGAAAGCGGATTTTACAGGTTTTGATAAGATACGATGGGGTGTTATGTACGAATGGCGTTTTGATCGCCAGCAAAATGAAATTGATTCATTAGATGGTCGTGTTTCAGTCAGCACTATTCAAAAATATTATACTAATATTATTGACTGGAAATCTTTGAATGGGTCGATTGAGTTCATACGTCGTGAAAAAAAATTCGAAGGATCGTTCAAAACAGCCGACCATCCGGATAAAATTACAAGACTCATTAATTCAGACATCGATTATTCTCCCTTCAATAGAGCTGTACAAATTGATGTGAATTATCAAATTTCGGAAGAACGCATTCAGGACCGAAAAATAATTTTTATTCCGGTGCAGCCTAATACCGGAAATTTTGTACGTGTTGATGCCGATAGTTTTAAACAAGTTCCGCAAGGGCAAGGCGATTATATTCAAGGTTCGGTTCGAGGTAATAATTTTACTCCCGTTGTTGATTTAAAATTTGGATTTCGTTTCCGATTTGAACCTGTAAAATTTTTGTCTGAAGAGTCTATTGCGAACGGAGGCACATGGATAAACATCATGCGTTACCTGTCAACAGAAACTTTGTTACGTGTCGAAGAGAATCAAACCAATCCGGCAACCGGTTTTTATTTTATCGATTTAAATAAATTTCAGAATGAAGAAAATACCATCAAAGGTTCTCTGCTTTTCAGACAGGACATTTATGGATTTCAGACATCCAGAGACTTTTCAATTCGCCTAAGATACGAATTACAAAAAAATATGACCAATTTATTAGTGGATGGCAACGAACAGCGAAAACGCGAGCTTGAAAATCTGCGGATCAGAAAGCAGTTGTCGCCAAAATGGGCTATTGAGAGCGAATGGGAATATGAAATCAATCGTAAATATTCGACGATACAGGTTTCTGGATTGAATATTGATTTTAATATCTACAAGATCAAATTCGTTCCATTGGTATCGTTTCGTCCGGTTCAGGAATGGGAATGGCGTAATAAATTTTATGTCAGTTATGGAAAAGACAGATTGAGCTTACTGACGGCAAAGAGTCTTTCATATCAACCTGAGATTATTTTTTCGTTCAAGGAAAAAGGCCGTGCAAACCTTAATGTCGAATTGACGAGAATGTATGTGAAGAAAACAAATTTTGCATTACCGTTTGAATTAATTGATGGCAACAACAGGGGATGGAATGCGCGATGGTTTTTTACAGCCGAATATCGCATTAGCAACCATGTTTCTGCTTCCGTTAACTATTCCGGGAGGAAAGAACCGGGTATTGACACTGTTCACATCGGTGGGGCTGAATTCAGAGCGTTTTTCTAAACCTAAATTACTGAAGGCACAGTTAATACGGATCACTTTGCCAAAGCATTTTTTAATTTCGTAATAATGTCAACCGGCGTTGGATCCTGCCGGCGTACAATGGCCATGTAATAGCTGATCCAGTCCACGCGATAAATCAAAGTAATAAATTTTTCTAAATAAGTTTCACCTTCGGTCTGGATTTCAGTCACTAAAGTTTTTTCACTCAGCATGGATCGAATGATATCGAAACGGCGTTGCACTTGTGCATGATCATTTTTGTCACGAATCAAAACGACGTTGAAATTTTCTTTCGCAGCTTTTTCTACGGTTTCCCATCCTACAATTTCATTATGATTCATTTCGGGAATGGTATTGGCAAAGGCCAGTAATTTTGCATTTTCGCTGATCTGGCCTTTGAACCGGACCGCGGCAGGAAACATTTTTTCTGATGAATAAATAATGACGGGTCGCGAAGCGATTTGCGAAGCGATTTGGATCATTGGATTATTTGAATGGACTTCTGCAGCTTGGCCTTTTACCTCGCGTATCTTGGCTATTGTTCGATCAATGATAGGGGACATTCCTGCACTGAAGACAGTATTAAGAATACTGACCATAGTTATCAATGAGAAACCAATGGCCTGACGAGGTTGATAGCCGGCAGGAATTTGAATATGTAATTTGGAATTACCGATTGCCAATTTTGCGATTTCTCCCCCGGTGGCTATTGAAATAATGGTGGCGTTTTTTCTGACAGCATCTTGAAATGCCGAAATCGTTTCTTCTGTGTTGCCGGAGTAACTGGAAATAATTACCAGCGAATGCTCATTGACAAAAGCAGGTAATTCGTAATCTCTGGATACGATCACTGGGACTGGAAGCGTAAAAATATTTTTTGTGAAATCGCCGGCGATAGCCGAGCCTCCCATACCGGAAATCACAATATTATGGAAAAGTCCTGCCTCTAAAACTTTGATCGCTCCAGTGGATTTTTCTGCAATATTTTTCGCATCGATCAACTGCTGATCAAAATTTTTTAAAACTTCAAAATAATTATTCTTATCGATCGTTCGAATCTGCTCTACAGTCATCTTATTAATCCTTTAAAAATCCGCGATATATATAAGCATTTCATTTTTTTAATTCAAGAAATATCACGCTCTAATGACAATTTGTCACCAATTGACGAAAATTTTTCATGAAATTTTCATTAAAACAGTCAAAATGGCATCTGAAATGCTTCTTGCTCAAGTCATCAGAAAATTAAATTAAGAAAAATCAAAAAACTGAGATTTGGCACACGACTTGTTAAAGCATTAAATTGAAAATAAAAAACACGAATCAGAAAAATAGGAGTTAACAAATGCAATCTAAAATTTATGATGAAGTTAAAACTAACAGCCATGAATTAGTGAAAAAAGAAAACCAGTTTATGGTTGTAGTACCACGTTCGGATGTTTATGAAACGAAAGATCATTTTACCGTGTTGCTTGAAATGCCTGGGGTAACGAAAGACGGTTTAAAAGTGTATGTCGAAAACCGGCATCTTGTCATCGAGGGAATCAGTCAGCACAATGTTGAAGGCGAATTAGTAATGTCTGAGATTTTCAAACGTAATTATCGCCGTGTTTTCAAATTATCTTCAACTGTCAATACCGATTCGGTAGAGGCAAAATGGCAAGATGGACTTTTGTATGTAAAGCTTACAAAACTTGAAGCGGCCAAGCCCAAAGAAATTAACATACAATTTAATTAACAATCCAAATCAAAAAGGAGGGTATTATGTCCATCGTCAAATTTGTCCCAAGAGAAAGAGATATCCTCAGCGATATCTTCAGCGCTCAAAAAGAAATGAGCAAAATGTTGTCAAATTTATGGAGTGGTGACTCTGAATTATCCAATTTCGGCAGTTGGTTTCCCTCGGTCGATATTTCAGAAAGTAAAGAAGAATTCACCGTGAAAGTTGAAATACCGGGGATCAATAAGAGTGATGTGAAAATCACTTTGCAGGAAAATGTATTGACGATTCAAGGAGAAAAAAAGCAAGAATCGGAATCGAAAGAACGCAATTACCATCGGGTCGAAAGAAGCTATGGCAGTTTCTCACGCTCGTTCCGTTTGCCGTCGATGGTCAAAGCTGACAAAATTGATGCGAATTACAAAGACGGCGTATTGACGATTTCATTGCCGAAGGTCGAAGAAGCCAAAGCCAAAGAAATTGAAGTGAAGTTCTAAAAATCCTTGAATGGAATAGGCGGCGGGAATTCAATTGGCGTAAGCTTTTGAATTCCCGCATTTTTTTAGCGGCGAATCACATGTGAAAATTTTGTAATTCATAAAGTTTTTTCATGTGATTGGCTAAAAATTAAAAATAAGGGAGAGTCAGCAATGACAATAGACAAATTAACTGTCAAGTCTCAAGAGGCGTTTGCTAAAGCTCAGCAACTGGCCATCGAATATGGCCAGACTCAAATTGAAGTTGAACATCTGATGAAGGCGTTGATAGAGGATTCGGATGGCACCATACCAGCATTATTCAAAAAGTTGGGTGTCGCCGTAGAACTCGTGTCATCACTGACTCAAAAAATGATCGATAAACTGCCAAAAGTTTCGGGCGATACGGGCCAAGTGTATGTATCCGCGAGGCTGAACAGATTATTGAACGAATCGGCCAAGGAAGCTTCAAAGCTGAAGGACGAGTATGTCAGCACCGAGCATCTATTTATTGTCATTTCAGAAGAGTCATCTGAACTTGGAAAAACACTACGTGGGATGGGTGTCAGTCGCGATACGATTTATCGCGCCCTTAAAGATATTCGTGGATCTCAGCGTGTTACAGATCAGAACCCTGAAGTAAAATATCAGGCACTGAGTAAATATGGCCGTAATCTAAATGAACTGGCTCGCCAAAACAAACTCGATCCGGTTATCGGCCGAGATGAAGAGATCCGGCGCGTTCTGCAAGTACTTTCCCGTCGTACGAAAAACAATCCTGTTCTGATCGGTGAATCGGGTGTTGGCAAAACAGCTATCGCAGAAGGCATTGCGCATCGCATCATTGCCGGAGACGTCCCGGAAAATTTGAAGACTAAAAAAATTATTGCACTCGACATGGGCTCTTTGATCGCTGGCGCCAAATTTCGCGGGGAATTCGAGGACCGCCTAAAAGCAGTTTTGCGGGAAGTGACAGAATCGGATGGAGAGATCATATTGTTCATTGATGAATTGCATACCTTGGTTGGTGCTGGGGCGGCCGAAGGGGCAGTGGATGCAGCCAATATGCTCAAACCGGCGCTTGCACGCGGTGAACTTCGTGCGATTGGCGCAACGACGTTGGATGAGTACCGAAAACATATTGAAAAAGACCCTGCTTTGGAAAGACGATTCCAACCTGTTTTAGTCGAAGAACCTTCGGTCGAGGACACGATTTCGATTTTACGCGGACTCAAAGAGAAATACGAAGTTCACCACGGCGTTCGAATCCAGGATAGCGCTATAGTCTCAGCCGCCGTGTTGTCGCACAGGTACATTGCTGACCGGTTTCTTCCGGATAAAGCGATCGATCTTGTAGACGAGGCGGCTTCGAAATTGCGTATTGAAATTAATTCAATGCCCGAAGAACTGGATGAAGTTGAACGTAAAATCAAACAGCTTGAAATCGAACAACTGGCGCTTAAAAAAGAAAATGATGAAGCTTCTAAAAAGCGCTTGGCCGAATTGAACAAAGAGCTGGCCGATTTAAAAGAACGTCGTACCGGGCTCCGTGCGCATTGGGAAATGGAAAAACGCATCATCGAGTCCATCAGGAAACAAAAGGAAGAAATCGAACAAACTAAGGCGATGGTTGAGCAAGCGGAGCGTGACGGTGATTTAAATCGTGCTGCTGAATTGAAATACGGGAAAATGAATGAACTGGCGAAAAAATTAGAAACCGAGCGCAAAAAGCTTGATGAAGCGCAAAAACATACACGTATGCTCAAAGAAGAGGTTGGAGAAGAGGACATCGCCGAAATTGTAGCAAAATGGACAGGCGTACCGGTTACCAAAATGTTGGAAAGCGAAAAAGAAAAAATTCTTAAAATCAGTGATCGGCTTAAAGATCGTGTCATTGGGCAGGATGATGCGATTCAATCGGTTTCTGAGGCTATTCTTCGTTCGCGCGCAGGCTTATCGGATGAAAAACGGCCCATTGGTTCGTTTATCTTTCTGGGTTCGACCGGTGTTGGAAAGACCGAATTGGCCAAAGCGTTGGCGGAATTTCTTTTTGATGATGAAAATGCTCTGGTGCGTATTGATATGTCGGAGTATATGGAACAGCATTCGGTTTCAAGATTAATTGGCGCGCCTCCGGGATACGTCGGATACGATGAAGGAGGACAATTGACCGAAGCCATACGCCGTCGCCCTTATTCAGTGATACTGCTGGATGAAATTGAAAAAGCACACCCCGAGGTATTCAATGTACTGTTGCAAGTGCTCGACGACGGACGGCTGACGGATAATAAGGGACATACAGTGAATTTTAAAAACACCATTATTATCATGACATCCAATCTTGGCGCACAGTTTATAATGGAACAGATGCAACGTGCGAGCGATTCGAATCGCGACAGCATCTATGATGAAATAAAAGAGCAGATGCTAAAACTTCTTCGTCAGAAGATGCGGCCCGAATTTCTTAATCGCATTGACGATATCATGGTATTTCATCCGTTGTCTAAATCGCATATCCAACAAATCGTTCGGATTCAATTCCAGCATGTTCAGGAATTGCTTAAACGACAGGAAATGGAAATTCATTTGAACGAGAAGGCGTCGCTTTATCTGGCTGAACACGGCTATGATCCGGTGTTTGGTGCACGTCCCTTAAAACGGCTTATGCAAAAAGAGATTATCAATCGTTTATCAACCATGATTCTTGAAGGAAAATTTAGCAAGAACGATATGATTATAATTGATTTTACGGATGATAAATTGGTTTTTTATCGAAGTCCTGATCAAGTAAGATCGGTTGCGTAAGAAAAAGGCGGCTCTTTAAAGTGAGCCGCCTTTTCTTTATTTAGAGATCTATTTTTTTATTGCTATTCGTGGCCTCTTCCCATAGATTTTTTGTATCTTCCTTTTTTGCCAATCTATTTCATATCGATCAGTCCATCTTTTACAGGAGTTGATTATGCCTAAGCCGTCAAAAAAATCCAAAACACAAAATATTGAATCGGTTCTAAAAGAAAATCGCGTTTTTAAGCCATCAAATCAATTCAGCAAATCCGCTCATATTAAATCGATGGGAGAGTATCAGAAAATTTATAAAGAGTCGATCAAAAACCCTGAGAAGTTTTGGACGAAAATTGCCAAAGAATTGCATTGGTTTAAACCTTGGAAAAAAGTACTGGATTGGAAAGAACCGTTTGCTAAATGGTTCGTCGGAGGTCAGATTAATATCTCCTATAATTGCGTGGACCGGCATTTAATGTCATGGCGTAAAAACAAAGCCGCAATTATTTGGGAAGGCGAACCGGCTGTGGATGGGAAATTTGGTGAAACACGCATATTGACTTATCAAGACCTACACCGACGTGTTTGTAAATTTGCTAATGTTCTCAAAAGCTTTGGAATTGAAAAAGGGGATCGGGTCGTACTTTATATGCCGATGGTCCCAGAATTAGTTGTAGCAATGCTGGGATGTGCCCGCATTGGTGCGACGCACAGTGTCATTTTCGGCGGTTTTAGTTCAGATGCGATCCGGGACCGGGTTAACGATTCCAAAGCAAAATTAATTATAACGGCTGACGGGAGCTATCGCCGGGGAATGGTAATTCCCCTCAAGGCCAACGTCGATACTGCATTGGAGAACAATGCTTGTCCAACAGTTGAGAACGTTGTTGTTTACCGCCGGATTGGGGATAATATCGTCATGCATGGCGGTCGGGACCATTGGTGGCATGAACGTATGGCCGGCGTAAGTGAGAAAAATGAACCTGAAAAATTAGACTCTGAACACCCATTATTTATCTTGTATACCAGCGGTTCAACTGGTAAACCTAAAGGAATACTTCATACGACAGGCGGATATTTGACAGGTACTTATATTACCTCCAAATGGGTCTTCGATCTGAAGGAAGAGGATACGTATTGGTGTACGGCTGATATCGGCTGGGTCACCGGACATAGCTACATTGTTTATGGTCCGCTGGCTAATGGGGCGACCACCGTTATGTACGAAGGCGCTCCAAATTATCCCGAACCGGATCGTTTTTGGTCAATTATAGACCGATATAAAGTAAATGTCTTTTATACCGCTCCAACCGCTATTCGTGCGTTTATGAAATGGGGCGAACAGTGGCCATTGCGACATGATTTAAGTTCGCTCAGGCTTTTGGGAACCGTAGGCGAACCGATTAATCCTGAAGCGTGGATGTGGTATCATAAAATCATTGGAAAAGAACGTTGTCCGATAGTCGATACATGGTGGCAGACCGAAACAGGAGCAATAATGATTACTCCTATGCCGGGAGCAGTGCCAACTAAGCCTGGTACAGCCACGCTCCCATTTCCTGGTATCCATGCAGACGTTGTAGATAAAGATGGTAAATCGGTAGGTATGGATCAGGGTGGCTATTTAGTTGTGCGAAAACCATGGCCATCAATGCTTAGAACAATTTTTGGCGACAATGAAAGGTACAAAAAACAGTATTGGAGCGATATCGACCATTGTTATTTTACAGGCGATTCGGCCAGGCGCGATAAAGATGGATATTTTTGGCTGATGGGACGTGTAGACGACGTAATCAATGTTGCCGGACATAGGCTTGGAACTGCTGAAATTGAAAGCGCTTTAGTACATCATCCGAATGTGGCTGAAGCGGCTGTTCTGGGACGGCCGGATGAACTGAAGGGTCAAGCTATTGTTGCGTTTGTTACACTGAAACAGGGCATTCCACATAGTAAAGAACTAAATGAGGAACTCAGAACCCATGTTACAAAACAAATTGGTGCATTGGCGAGGCCGGATGAAATTCGCTTTACGGAGGCTTTACCTAAAACACGTAGCGGTAAGATTATGAGGCGTTTGCTTCGTGAGATAGCTTCTGGTAGTACAACTGTGGGTGATACGACTACATTGGAAGATTATTCTGTTTTGGAAAAACTACGTATGGACAATGAAGAATAAATTCCATGTTTAGGGGTTGTTTTACATAATTTTTCATTTTTTGATAATAAGTTAAACTGTTATTTAGAATAGGCTTACTTGTGGGCCTGTTAATTGCCTTTTGAAAATGAATAAGTCAAAAGGGAAAAACGGATATGGAAAATAGGCGGGTATTTCTAGTTGTCAAAGGGATTTCCAAATTACAGGAATGCTTAAATTCTTTGAATTATAGAACGGTTGCGCAAGCCGATAGCTTCAAAGACTGCGTAAAAATGATTCCTTCAAATCCATGTGATCTCGTTATAACGGACGATGACAACGAGATAGCTGAGAAGTATGCCTACCAGATCCACGAGCAGTTTGGACTTCCGACAATTTTTGTTTCAAATAAGCCATCTAAACGATTAGATGTGACGGAACCGTTCGTGTTTTTGTCATTTCCATTTGAAGAATCGGATTTACAGCGATCAATGGAACTCGCTCTTTACAAAGGTCAAATGGAACGTAAACTTCGTGAAAGCGAGGATCAGCTACGCCAGTCACAAAGGCTTGAATCAATCGGACGTTTTGCGGGTGGAATTGCCCATGAATTCAATAGTTTGTTGACGGTCATTATCGGGTATGCCAAATACGGGCAACAACAGGTTGGTGAAAAATCACCAGTGCTTGAAACTCTTATCGAAATTCATGAGACAGCCCGTACAGCGGCGCTTTTGACTAAGCAAATTTTAGCCTTCAGCAGTAATCAGATATTTTCCATTCGTCAGGTTGATATAGGTGAAGTTTTGTCCAAAGTGACGGGATTTATGAAGCCTTTGATGGGTGAAACGATTGAAATAAATTTTGTCAAACATCCTGAACCTGTATTCCTTCATGTCGATGATTCTCAAATAGAGCAGGTATTTTTTAATTTACTGACTAATGCCCGCGATGCAATGATCAAAGGCGGGAGAATCGATCTATACTATAAGATCGCAACGATCAATGAAGACAATTCACGGAATCGCCGCATAGTCGGACCAACGGTTAGCTATATTCCATCAGGAAAATATGTGTGTGTGACATTCGCCGATCAGGGAGTGGGTATAGCGCCTGAAGTCCAGAAAAAAATGTTTGAGCCATTCTTTACGACAAAAGGCCATGGCGTCGCTAGCGGTTTGGGGTTGTCAGTTGCGTACGGCATTGTCCGTCAGCATAAAGGATTTATCGATGTTGTGAGTTTGCCTGGTCAAGGGGCTACGTTTGAAGTGTATTTACCTTTACCGGAATCGGATGTCAAGTTACCGGATGAACCCCTTGGTCAATTCGGTACACAAGGGAAAGAAACGATCTTGATTGCTGAAGATACGGATTTGCTCAAAAAGATGTTAAAAACGATTTTATCAGATATGGGTTATACGATTCTGTTAGCGAGTAACGGTGAAGAGGCTATAACAATGTACGAACAGCACCAAAATGATATTCGATTGATTCTCTTGGATATGGTTATGCCGAAAAAAGGGGGCAGACAAGTGTATGAAGAAATTGTTGAAAAGAGTAATCGCGTTAAATTTCTTTTTACCAGCGGCTACACCAGCGATGACGATATTGTCGAATTTGCTCAAAACGAAGGCGTACAGATAATTCCCAAACCTTATGACCCGGATGAATTAGCTCGTAAAATTCGTTCGATTTTGGATAATTAAGGATATCTGGGAAATGCTCTCTTGTTGAGGCCAATAACATCTATTGCCTCATAAACTTTCGCGTTATATATTACCGCGCATCCAACCCCATCCAATGACCCTATTATGAATTTGAAAACTTGGCTGTTACCGATTTTCTTTTTATTGATTATTGCCATGGTACTGACGATTACCATGCAGTACAATTACCAACGCGAAGTTTCTGCGTCTACGGATTCAATTCCGGATACAACATTAGCCCGCCATTATTACCTCAAAGCCGATTCACTGCTCAATTGGTCGTCCTTTGATAGCTCAATCGCTTACTTTCAGAAGGCCGGAGAATTTTACAAAAAAGACGGTAATCGCGCTGCTCAGATTGATTGTCAGACAATGATCGCAGAAAATTACCGTTACAAAGGAGAATACCGTAAAGCTTCCGAGTTATTCAAACAATCGATCAGCGACGGAATACAATTTCTAGGCGAAAAAAGCACCGGCGTCGCTACAGCATACAACAAATTGGGACTTGTACAATGGGCGCTCGGGAAAAACGACAGCGCATTGGCCAATTTTGAAAAAGCGTTGGCTTTACGAAAAGAGTTGCTGGGCGAAAATCACGTCGACGTCGGATGGAGTTATAATAATATCGGCCTCATTCAAAATGCCTTAGGCAATAATGATGAAGCGATCGATATGTACAAAAAGGCATTAGTGATTATAGAAAAAAATCTTGGCAGTGACAATGATGACGTGGCGAGGATCCTATCTAATATAGGGATAGCTTTTAAAGATAAAGGGAATTATGA
>JAIBAF010000037.1 GCA_019695335.1 bacterium | reverse complement strand
TTATTCAAATAAAATGAGCCTTTCGAATCAAAGAAAGCCTTGATTCTTCTTTACTTCGTATATATATTGCGCCGTTTGAATTTTGCATTAATTTTTTAAAATACTCTCACATAGTTTCAAGGGAAAATTATGGATTTCAAATTCAGTGAAGAGCAGGAACTGATTCGGGAAACCGCAAAAAACTTTGCACAGGAATATTTAGCGCCATTCGCACATGAGCGCGATGAGCATCAAAAGTTTCCAAAAGAAGCCGTCGAAAAATTAGGCGAATTGGGTTTCATGGGTATGATGGTTTCTGACAAATACGGCGGTTCGGGCCTGGATGCGATGACGTATGTTTTGGTGATTCAGGAGCTTTCCAAAGTCGACGCATCTGCCGGCGTGATTTGTTCCGTCAATAACTCGCTCGTCTGTTTCAATGTTGAAAAATACGGCACCGAAGAACAAAAACAAAAATATCTTGTTCCATTAGCCAGCGGAAAAGCGCTCGGTGCGTATTCACTATCCGAAGCCTCTTCCGGAAGTGACGCCGCCAGTTTACAATGTTTCGCTGAGAAAAAAGGTGATCATTATCTGGTTAACGGTACTAAATTATGGGTCACCAACGGTGCAAGTTCGGACTATGTCGTATGTTTCATACGCACGGATCGCTCCAGCAAAACTAAAGGCATCAGTGCTTTTGTCGTTGATAAAAAATTTCCGGGGTTCCGTGTCGGTAAAAAAGAAAACAAACTCGGTATCCGCGCTTCCGATACGACAGAATTGGTTTTTGAAAACTGTATGATTCCGAAAGAAAACCTTCTGGGCGAAGAAGGTATCGGTTTTAAGATCGCGATGGAAACGCTCGATGGCGGCCGTATTGGTATCGCCGCACAAGCAATTGGCATTGCCGAAGGCGCGCTGGAAGAGGCTGTCAAATATTCTAAAACGCGCGAACAATTCGGCCAATCGATTTCGAAATTCCAGGCCAATGAATTTAAAATCGCCGATATGGCTACACGCGTTGACGCGGCCAAAATGCTGCTCTACCGCGCGTGCTGGCTCAAAGATAACGGACAAAAATACGGCAAAGAAGCCGCCATGGCCAAACTATTTGCGTCGGAAACTGCTATGGCCGTCACTACACAAGCGGTACAAATGCACGGCGGTTACGGTTATACCAAAGAATATCCGGTTGAACGCATGATGCGTGATGCCAAAATTACCGAAATCTATGAAGGTACTTCAGAAATTCAACGCGTCGTTATCGCACGTCACGTATTAAATTCATAATGGAGATTTGAATGAACGCTTTTGAAATGATGGAAGAAAAAGATCATGAAGAAGTGGTCTTTTTCAGCGATAAAAAAAGCGGATTGCGGGCAATTGTCGCTATTCACAATACGACGCTGGGGCCGGCCTTAGGCGGATGCCGGATGTATCCGTACGCATCGGCTGATCAGGCGCTCAATGATGTATTACGCTTATCACGCGGCATGACGTATAAAGCAGCTGTTGCCGGATTGAATTTAGGCGGTGGTAAAGCCGTTGTTATCGGCGATCCTAAAAAGGACAAAACTGAAATGTTATTCCGCTCATTTGGACGATTTGTTCAAGGATTAGGCGGACGTTATATTACGGCTGAAGATGTTGGCACCAACGTGACAGATATGGAATATACACGGATGGAAACCAAATATGTCACCGGTATTTCTCGGGCATTGGGTGGCAGCGGCGATCCCTCCCCTGTCACGGCCCTGGGAGTCTACCGCGGATTAAAAGCCTGCGTTGAAAAAGTATTCAATACCCAATCGTTGAAAGGATTGCGAATTGCTGTTCAGGGCCTTGGACACGTTGGCTATTATTTGGTACGCCACCTTCATGATGAAGGCGCAAAGTTAATAGTTTCTGATATTGACTCTGAACGTGTAAAGAAAGTTGTGAATGAATTTAATGCAGAATACGTCGAAGGCGATAAAATTTATTCGGTAGACGCCGATATTTTTGCACCTTGTGCCTTAGGCGCTATCGTAAATGATCAAACCATTCCGCAGTTCAAGTTCAAAATCATTGCCGGAGCGGCTAATAATCAATTGGCGGATGAAGACCGGCATGGAAAAATGCTGATTGAACAAAAAATCGTCTATGCTCCCGATTATGTGATCAATTCTGGCGGTTTGATCAATGTGTATAACGAACTCGAAGGTTATAACCAGGAAAAAGCATTGTCCCAAGCCAAAAATATCTACGATATTGTCAAAAACATTCTCGAATATGCCGATCGTGAAAAAATTCCGACGTATGTGGCTTCCAATAAAATTGCCGAGGAACGTATTCATCATATCGGGCATATCAAACAAACTTACGTGAGTAAATCCGAAACGGTTATGCGCCGTCTCGAAAGATTTTAGTTGTTCTTTACCATAAGCTGCAAAGTTTTTCGTGTATGAATCCTCATTTATTGGACGATGCGAGGTCTTCGGGAAAGTCGACGAAAGAAAAAAGTCCGAAGACAAGCCGACGCGAGGCTCGTGAGACGGTTCTTCAGGTTCTTTATGCCTATGAACATACGCACGCCAATGTCCAGACGATCATCGACGACGTCTGTGATTCATTTTCCGAACTGGCTATGAGCTTTATTAAAAAGCTTGTGTTTCATGCGATCGAACAGGAAAAAGAATTAGATACCTCGATCAAAATCCGGACACAAAATTGGGATTTCGAAAGAATCGCTATTATCGACCGATTGCTGTTACGAATGGCCATTTGCGAGTTTTTGTATTTCGAAGATATTCCCCCCAAAGTATCGATCAATGAAATGATCGAAATAGCCAAACGGTACAGCACCGATCGAAGCAGTAAGTTCATCAATGGTATTCTTGATTCTGTTCTGGATGATCTAAAAGCCGCTGGAAAAATTCACAAAAGTGGTCGCGGAATGATCGATGTTTAATTTATTTTTATAAGCTAACGGAATTTTAAAACAGCTTGCTCATATTGCAAGCTGTTTTAGTTTATGAAAAAACCGATTGAAATAGCCGACATTCTTCCGGTTTCGGAAGTGAACGGCCCCGGCAAACGAACGGTCATCTGGGTTCAAGGCTGTCCCAAGCGCTGTCCGGGTTGCTGGAATCCGGAATTTCTGACCTTTGGTTCCGACCGGAAGCTCACTCCCAAAAAGCTGGTTGAATATGTAAGAGAAGCCACGCATTCTTTTAATGACATTGAAGGCGTTACCTTCAGCGGTGGCGAGCCGTTTTCACAGGCTGAAACTTTGGCCGAAGCCGCAAAATTATTTCGTCGCCATGGATTAAGTATAATGTCCTATTCAGGCTGGACGCTGGAAGAAATTCAGTCCAGCAAATCCGGTATTATTTTATTAAATCAATTAGACATTTTAATTGATGGTGAGTATATTCGTTCGCTGTCTACGACCCGACTGTGGCACAGTTCATCCAATCAACGTGTTCATTTTCTGACCGAACGCTATTCCGGCTACCGCTCCAGGGTGGAATCGGGCGAGCAGGAATTTGAAATCACGTTGAAATCCGACGAAGTTACCCTTACGGGATTTCCCGACCAATCGGTGTTACGCGCGTTGCGTTAAATCCGCACATTTCTGTACAACCCTATCTTATAAACGGAGTTTAGTGTGAGCCTTGCAAAAAAACTAAAAGACGTAACGGAAGAAACATTGCGTCTAATGGCGATCGTTGAGATCGGCAAATTGCTGAATTCGACGCTCAATCTCGATAAAATTCTTGAAATCATACTCGATACGGCTGTTAAAAACCTTAACGCGGATCGTGGCACAGTTTATCTGATTGACCATGAAGACAAACAGCTATGGGCCAAGGTTTTACAAGGTGACGTCAAAGTGGAAATCCGATTTCCTATCGGCGCCGGTATTGCCGGGCATGTCGCCGAAACCGGAAAAAAAATAATGTTAAAAGACGCCTATAAAGACGAACGTTTTAATCCTGAATTTGACAAAAAAACAGGGTATAAAACCCAAACAATGTTGTGTACACCGATGAAAAACCGTAAAGGCGAAATGATCGGTGTTTTTCAGATCATTAATAAATTGGAAGGCTACTTCACTCTTGACGATGTAAAATTTCTTGATACTCTTTCCGTCGATGCCTGCATCGCCATAGAAAACGCGCGGCTTCATGAAGAATCGATTGAAAAGGAACGTATGGAAAAGGAACTTGAAGTGGCCGCAACGATTCAGAAAATGATCCTTCCCAAAGAAGTTAAGCAAATCACCGGTTTTGAAATCGCAGGTTTTAATGTTCCAAGCAAACAAGTAGGCGGCGATTATTACGATGTCGTTCATTTGCCCAATGGCAACGTCGCTTTGATCATTGCCGATGTATCCGGGAAAAGCGTGCCGGGAGCGCTTTTGGTCTCGACGTTGCAGGCTTCGCTGAGGGCTTATCTGGAAAGCGATTTTGAATTAACCAAACTGGCCGGGAAACTCAATCGGGTCATCCTCGGCAACTCGACGGTCGATAAATACATTACCTTTTTTATCGGAATTCTCGATCCAAAATCCAGAAAATTTACTTCCGTAAACGCGGGACATAATCCCCCGCTGCTGAGCCGCAAAGGCACTATTGCAAAGCTCAAAAACGGAGGCATCCCGCTTGGGATGGTAGAATTTGATCAATATGTCAGCGAAGAAAATGTCTTACAACCCGATGATATGGTCGTGATGTTTACAGATGGCGTAACAGAAGCAGCCGATAGAAATGACGAGTTTTACGATGATGAACGTCTAGAACAGTGTGTTGTCAAACATCAGAATGCTTCAGCATTCCAACTCAAAGATCTCATTCATGACGACCTGAAAAAATTTGTCGGCAATGCCGAACAGTCGGACGACATAACTATGCTATTGCTAAAATGCCTCTAACTCTTTATCATTCTTGTAAAAATAATCAAATTGAATTTTATGAGGATGTATGAGGGTTCTAATTTTATTACTAATTTCTGTATTTTCTGAGCTTTCGGCTCAGGATGCCGATTATCAAGCCTTGATTTTGTCGTGCAACGGCAGTGTTACTTCTATCGGCCAAAAAGATAAAACAGTTCTTAAAGCCGGTATGTTACTTCGCAACGGAGATTCGCTCGCTTTTTCTGGCCAGTCAATCGTTCAGGTTTTAGACTTTACAGGCAAAAAACAAACCTACTTGCAATCTACTCGGATTAACTTTTCATCACAATCGAAGAACGATTTGCTAGCCTCTAAACTCATCCGCCAGATGGCTTCAATTCGTGAATGGTCAAAAACGGCCGCAGAAAAGATGACCGTTCGCAGCGGAAATACGACCGAGACTTTTCTTGAATCGCCCCGAAATTCTAAATTAACTGAACTCCCCGATCGCTTGACGTGGATTGAAAATTCTACTAAAAAGTTTGATATTGCTATTCGATGCTACGATAATGACTTCACGTTTGACGAAACAATTACAGGAAACACATTCGCACTTTCTGAAAAAATCGGAATTCAAAAAGATATTATTTATCATTGGTATGTCAAACCGCATTATGAAACAATAGCTCAAGTACCTGTAGCGGTATGGTTTTCAGTGATGGATGAGTCTGAAAAACGGCTTTGGGAGTCTGAAAAAAGGCATCTTGAATCAATCGCAGATTCGGCTACCGTCGAGTACAAATTGCTCTATGCACAATTGCTATTACAACATGAGATGAATCAAGACGCCAAAACAATTTTGGATCGAATGTTAGATCAAGAGCCGTATAATTCTTCCGCGCAATTATTGATGGCCGTGGCATGTGAGCGTCTTGAAATGATACCTGAAGCTCAACGTGCTTTAAAATTATCTCAAAAGTAAGTAATAGTTTGGCTTATGCCTATTCGTCCATGGTTATTTTTGCCTTTAATCATGACCTTGCTCATAGATTTTTGGAACTTTTTGTTCTACTTTGTCGTTAGATAGGCAGCCTTATGAAAAAGTTAACCAACATATACCGCTCGACTACAAGCTTTTTGCTGGTAGTTTCTTTAGTGATTGTTACGACCGCCGGGATGAACAGATCAGCCGTATGTTCGATGAAATCGAAAACATCATCAAAGAATTGCTGCCAGAAAGCTTCAACCAATACGGGCAGTGTTACGATTTCTAAATCCAATTCATGCCACTGTCCTTTGATGACTGCAACGGTTCAAGGCTCATTCGACGAAATCACTCCTCAGACTTCAAACATTTCAATAAAAATTGTCGATACGATTCAATTAATTTCATTTGAATCCGATATCGATGCTTCGCCGGTTACTTTTAAACTCCATTCACTTCCTATCCCATCTCCCCCTGATCACGACAGGATTATTTTTCTCCAATCTTTCCTCATTTAATCGATTCTCATCCAAAGTCGTTGATGCTGCGGTAATTTTTTTACCGTAATCCTGTAATCTTTTTCAGGAATTGTATAACGCTTTGGACTGATTATGAATGTATGTTTTTAACATCGCAAAGAACGTACGTGATTAATGAGGATATTATGAATTTCTTGAAAACTTATTTCTTTTTAATACTCATCGTAAATTCTTTCGGTTTCAGTCAGGACAAAATACTGCAATCGTTGATTGACGATGCACGTCAAAATAATTTGCAATTACACGCATTCCACCATCAGATCGAATCGGAACGTATTAAGATCGATCAGGCCACTGCATGGGAAGCCCCACAGATCGGTATCGAATTTTATCAAACACCTATTCGTTCGTTTCCCTTGCCGATGCGCGGTGGTATGGAAACAGATTATTTCGTCCAGCAAATGGTTCCGTGGCCCGGTAAACTCAATGCCATGAGCAAGGTTGTTGAAAATTCAGCGCGTATAAGCGAGGCAAATTATCGCGTTTTAGAGCAGCAAATCGTCAGAGATCTAAAATACGCTTATTACGAATTGTATTTCATCCGTCAAAAAATCAGGATCAATAATGAAAATTTGAAATGGATAGAAAACCTCGAGACAATAATCCAATCGCAGATTACCATCGGACGCAGTAAACAACAGGATTTACTTCGATTACACATTGAATCGGCAAAGTTGAGTGTTGAAACAGTTAATTTTCAACGCGATGCGCGAACAGTGGAAATAATGATCAATACGACTTTGAACCGTGATATAGTTGCTCCGGTAAGCACTGCCGATAGTATTGAAACCATCATTCCCGTATGGAGCATTGAAAAACTTATTCCGCTTGCCAATGAAATACGGCCTGAGCTTCATTCGATGAATTTTAATCTTAAAATGTTCCAGGCAGAACAATCGGCGGTTAAAAAAGAACTTTATCCTGACGTCATGCTCAAAACCGTCTACAAAAATATGAGCAATACCAGTAAGGATTTTTGGTCGTTTATGATCGGTATTAATCTTCCCTTTGCACCGTGGTCAAAAGATAAATACAACGGACGTTTACTGGAATCGGATGAACATATTCTTCATGCCGAAAAAGAAATTTCATCCATGCAAAACATGATAGCTTACGATATTCAAAAAGCATTGTCATCGCTTGAAAACAGCCGGAACATGATGACGCTGTATCGTGATAACATCATTCCGCAGTATGAGCAGACTTTAAAACTATTAGTTATCGAGTATCAAAGCGGAAAGTTGGACTTCGGAATGGTCGTCGAAACAGAACGCATGCTTTTGATGGCTAAACTGGATCACCAAATGGCTACAATGAATTTCATGCAGGCGCTCAGCGATTTGGAAAAAGCGGTTGGGCTCAGCGCTTCTGAAATCAACCAACGTTTGTAATAAGGAAAATGGTATGATAGAAAAAATTATAGATTGGTCGGCCAAGAATCGTTTTATCGTCATTCTCGCATATCTCATCCTGACAGGATTCGGAATATATTCCGTTTCGAATTTACCGGTTGACGCTATCCCCGATCTCTCCGAAAATCAAGTCATCATTTTCACGGAATGGATGGGGCGTTCGCCGGAAGTGGTTGAGCAGCAATTAACTTTTCCAATTGTAACGTCTTTACAAGGATTGACCGATGTCAAAGCCGTTCGCGCCTCGTCGATGTTCGGTATGTCATTCGTCTTTGTCATATTTGAAGACAATACCGATATTTATTTTGCACGGACGCGCGTACTCGAACGACTCAGTACGGTACAAACTCAGTTACCTGTCGGCGTGACGCCGACATTGGGTCCGGACGGAACCGGTGTCGGGCATGTATTTTGGTATACCGTCGAAAGAAAAAATTACGATTTGGGAACGTTACGCGCCGTTCAGGACTGGTACATTCGTTATAAACTTTCGGCCGTTGAAGGCGTTGCCGAAGTCGCCAGTATAGGAGGTTACGTCCGGCAATATCAGGTTGATATCGATCCGATCAAACTGCGGGCATTCAATCTTACCGTATCCGATATTGTCAATGCCATTCAGCGCAGCAACAACGAAGTTGGCGGTAAAATTGTCGAAGCCAGCGCCGCCGAATATTTTGTGCGCGGACAAGGATACATTCAAACTAAAGAAGATATTGAAAACACTGTTGTCAAAAACTCGGCCAACGGAATTCCTGTTTTCTTAAAAACAGTTGCAACCGTCCAGATCGGCGCGGATATTCGCCGCGGTTCTCTCGAAAAAGACGGACAAGGACAAGTAGTCGGCGGCATCATTGTAATGCGTAACGGCGAAAATGCAAAAGCCGTCATCGACCGCGTCAAAGAAAAAATTGAAGAATTGAAAAATGGTTTGCCCGAAGGCGTCGAGATTAAGACTTCGTATGATCGCAGTACGTTGATTGATGAAGCGATCGGAACGCTGGATCGCGCGTTGATCGAAGCCGCTATCGTCGTTTCGCTGATGGTTGCACTGTTTCTTCTCCATTTTAGAAGTATTCTCCGGATCATTATTGAAATTCCGGTCGCCGTACTTCTTTCTTTTATTTTGATGCGTGTTTTCGGAATTACATCGAATATTATGAGCCTGGGTGGAATTATTCTTGCCATCGGCGTCATCGTAGATTCGTCCATTGTCATGGTCGAAAACGCTTATCGGAATATTGCCAATGCCATTAAGGAAAAAGGACATTTAAACGCTAAAGATTACAAAACCTTATCCATTCAATCGGCCAAACAAGTTGGCCGGGCAATTTTCTTTTCTGAACTGATCATCCTCGTCTCTTTTCTGCCAGTATTTTTGCTCACCGGGCAAGAAGGTAAGCTTTTTATTCCTCTCGCATTTACCAAAACATTCGTCATGATCGGCGCTTCGGTGGTGGTCATTACATTAATCCCAGTGCTGATGACGCTATTGATGCGTGGTAAATTTCGCAACGAAAACGAAAATCCTGTTACCAGAGTTACTAATAAATTTTATGAACCGGTAATTCGATGGGTTTTGAAATACCGTAAAATTACGATCGGAATTAATGTGATAGCTTTAATCTCAACGGTTCCGATGATTCTCAATACCGGTTCTGAATTCATGCCGCCGCTCGACGAAGGCTCAATACTCTACATGCCGGTCACTCTGCCCAACGCATC
The DNA here is from genome assembly GCA_019695335.1 of bacterium. Taxonomy (NCBI): domain Bacteria; species bacterium. Next base: position 27,466 of record JAIBAF010000037.1, on the reverse strand, counting down.
CATTACCGAGGTTAACCGAATTTTGCAGACGCAGGATAAAATTATCCGGAGCATTCCGGAAGTGCATCACGTTCTCGGTAAAGCCGGTCGCGCCGAAACGGCAACGGACAATGCGCCGTTAAGCATGATTGAAACGATCATATTGCTGAAACCGAAGAATACCTGGCGTCCCGGAATCACTAAAAGCGATATCATCAACGAACTGGATTCCAAGTTGCAAATCCCCGGCGTCAGCAACGGATGGACGCAACCGATCATAAACCGAATCAATATGTTGGCGACGGGCGTCCGGACCGATATCGGTTTCAAAGTTTTCGGCAATAATCTCGATACGCTCGAATATTATGCCGTGAAAGCCGAACAGATTTTAAAAGCTGTTGACGGCGCGGCCGATGTGGTTGCCGAGCGTGTACAAAACGGGCTTTATCTTGATATGGCTATTAAACGCGAGGCTATCGCGCGATATGGAATCAATATTACGGATGTGCAGGATATTATCGAGATGGCTATCGGAGGGCAAAATTTAGGAACCATACTCGATGGGCGTATGCGCTTCCCTATCCGGATGCGTTATGATCGTGATCTGCGCAACAATGTTGATGAGCTAAAAAGCCTGATCGTTCCGGTCAATACAGGATCGGCAATGGCATCAACATCGATGAATGCCAAATCGGTTTATCGTCCTGTTGCCAATAACAGTATGAATGACCCGGTGATGAATTCCAATGAAACTGTAACCAATCCGTTTTCGCTCGATCGTATCGATCAAAACGCCAAATTGTATCTTCAATTATCAGAATTGGCTGATATTCGGATCCAGTCGGGCCCGCCGATGATAAGCAGTGAAAACGGCATGTTACGCTCGATCGTGTACATGAATACGCGCGGCCGAGATATGGGCAGTGTGATGAATGACGCCAAACGCGCGATTGAATCGCAATTAAAACTTCCGAGCGGTTACTCGTACACATGGAGCGGACAATACGAAAGTAAGATGCGTGCGCAACGCACGATCACGATCATCATGCCGGTTGTTTTTTTGATCATTTTTGTATTGCTCTATTTCACGCTTCATGATTACAAAGAAGCGTTTGTAGTAATGCTGTCCGTGCCGTTTGCGTTGATCGGCGGCGTGTACATGATTTACGCCATGGGCTATAATTTTTCAGTTGCCGTATGGGTCGGATTTATTGCGCTATATGGAATCGCCGTTGAAACCGGCGTCGTGATGGTGGTGTATCTTCATGAGGCTCTGGATAAACGGTTGCGTGCGTTTCAAAATGGCGAACGCGGAGCTATAACGGTTAAAGATATTTACGAAGCCACCATCGAAGGTTCTGTACTGCGCTTACGTCCAAAACTCATGACGGTCTGCACCAGTTTGATCGGCCTGGTTCCTGTCATGTGGGCAACCGGAACGGGTTCGGACGTGATGAAACCGCTCACGGCGCCGATGATCGGCGGATTGATCACGTCAGCCGTTCACGTTTTAGTTGTCACGCCGATTTTATTTGCCATGATGAAAGAACATGCTTTGAAAAAAGGAACGCTCGAAATTTCAAAAATGGCCGATTGGATGAAATAAAAGTTTTAATGGAGATAGATTTATGAAATCATTTTTAATGCTCGTCAGTTTTACGACCGTCTTTCTGCTATTCAGTGGCTGTAACAGTAAAACGGAGAATTCGACCGATGGTCATGCCGATCAGAAGATCATTTATTATTGCCCGATGCATCCGCAGATTACTTCAGACAAACCGGGCGTGTGCCCGATCTGTCACATGGATCTTGTTAAGAAATCCGATGATGGTGATGTCGACGTTATGGCAATGAGCGATGACTTGAAACTGAGCGACCGTAAACAAGTTTTGGCCAATGTTTCAACCATGAAAGTGGTGTCATCGGAATTGTCTAAAAAAATTACGGCTTACAGTTATCTCGATTTTGCCGAGCAGAACCGGCGCGTCATCACGGCCCGGTTCAACGGACGCATCGAAAAATTATACGTCAATACAACCGGCGATTACATCGGTAAAGGCCAGCCGTTATTTGACATCTATAGCCCCGATTTATTACAGGCACAAAACGAATACTTGATTGCTCTTAATTCTAAATCCGGTTTTGACGAAACGCTGATCAAATCCGCCAGAAAAAAACTTGAATTGTACGGAATCACCACTGAACAAATTCAATCACTGGAAAAAACAAAAGAGCCGCAGTACGTGCTGACTTTTTTATCGCCTTTCAGCGGAACGGTTATCGAAAAAAATATCCAGGAAGGTCAGTACGTCAATGAAGGAAGCAAATTGTACGATGTAGCCGATCTATCCGTTCTATGGAATCTTGCCGAAGTGTATGAAAATGATTTGCCTTATATCAAGCCCGGCAGAAACGTTGAATTAAAAACGCAGTCCTATCCCAATGAGGCTTTTCGCGGAACGGTGACATTCATTTATCCCATCGTCAATTCACAAACCCGTACGGTCAAAATTCGTTCGGAATTTGTCAACGTCGGCAACAAACTCAAACCGCAAATGTACGGAGAATCGGTTTTTTCAGTAAGTCTCGGCAAAGGCATTGCGATTCCATCCGACGCGGTGTTATTCACAGGCAAGCGTAATGTTGTGTGGATCAAAACGGGTCACAACGCTTTCGAAGCCAAAGACGTTACGGTTGGAATGAAGATCGACGGGCAGTATCAAATTATTTCCGGATTAAAAGAAGGCGATGAAATTGCTGTCACAGGCGGTTTCCTGATCGATTCTGAGAGTCAATTGAGAGCAGGATTAGTTACCGAAGAGCATCAGCATGATTAATTTAAATTTCCCTGTTTAACATTAACCAAAAAGGTATCTGTTATGAAACTGACATTATTATTAATCGGTTTGGTCAGCATCGTGGCCGCAGTTGTTACCGGCCAGGATAAGTCTAATAAAGAAACGATCATCAACTTACCGACTATCAAGTGTTCGATGTGCGTGAAAACCGTCAAAAAAGCCGTCGGAAAACTCGACGGAATTGTCGAAACAAACATCGATCTCGATAAAAAAACCGCCACTGTAAAATATGATCCGGCTAAAGTAACCGTCGCCGATATTGAAAAAGCAATTACGGCTTCCGGCTATAATGCCAATGAAAGTAAGCGCGATGCGGATGCTTACAGCAAACTTCCCGACTGTTGCCAATAATGATTTAAAATTAAAGGATAACTTATGACGTGGAAACGATGGATTGCTCTGGCTTTTTTGATTCAGGCTTGCGAAAGCCCACAAAATTATTCTGTCGAGTATCGCGGTTCTCTGAAGTCTATCATGCATGAAGGTAATACAAGCGCGACGATTGCATTGGACAGTCTGAAAAACCGCGATCATTTGTACGCGCTTGGAGCTGCGGAAAATCTGGATGGCGAAATTTTGATTTGGAATAGCCGGCCGCTGACGGCCCACGCCAACGGCGATTCGCTAAGTATAGACTCTACATTCGATCCTAAAGCGGCATTACTGGTCTTTGTGAGTGTGCCAAAGTGGAAGGAAATGCTGCTGCCTGAATCTGTTAAAACGATTGCGGACTTGGAAAATTATATCAAAGAAACGCTGAACAATCCGGAGTTTCCGGTTTCATTTTTGATCACCGGAGAAATTGAATCATTGAATTGGCATGTTGTCCGCCCGGGGAACGGCGAAGAATTGCTTCCTCACGATCAGCACGCACAGAGTGGAATTCGAGGTAATTTGACGGGTGTGGGTGTGAATATCTTAGGTTTTTATTCATCCAAACATCAGGGAGTTTTCACGCATCATTCATCGAATGTGCACATGCATGTCACTACGGATGATAAAAAAACATCCGCCCATGTCGATGAAGTGCTTTTTAACGGGCAGGCGAAAATATTTCTACCGGAGTAAAGTTGCCATCGACATTCTGAACTTTATTCGTATTCGTATAATATGCGTAGGTTTTCGTTGTCGTCTTGATTCTAGATTTTTAGTGATACTTTTGAATCATAGAATAATTTTTGATTTTTTCAACGCAGTATTTCATCCATTCACTTAGCTGAAATTCTAGTTTACATGATTGAAACCAATTCGATTTTTTGAGTCTTCCAAATTCCATCGCTTTTTATCAATAATAATTGAAATTCTGCAAAACTTTGCTTTGAAAATGAATGACCCACTAATAAGAAAACTTCGTTTTCAGATTTCCATTGGATATCTCGAATTGACAACAATGTTCCCTTCATTGTAGTACCCTTTAAAACTATCGTGCCCAATTCATCATAATCCATCTCAGTATATCTATATAATAATATTCTGTTATCACTAAATGTATGGTTTAATTTGTCCAAAACTTTATCGCTAACTAATCCAATGCACCATACTGGTTCTTCTTGTCGTAGAAAATAAATGTTTTCCATGGCATAGAGCAATGAGTCGTTTCCTTTAATTTCATACTTAATTAAATCTGTAATACCTTGAGTCACGACTTTTTCTTCTTGCGAAGAACAAGACAAGAGCGTATTAATCAAACTTATTAATATAATTTTTTTCATTTTTTATAAATCCATTGAAATAAATTTAAAATCCATGCCAAGGAGCGCTCCATGAGCTTGAGCCTGGATATGGATAACCTGAATACGATTTATAATATTGCCACGACTGAAAAGCTTCGCGGGCAATATCCATATCGCGATAAAATATTGCTTTTTGATACATCCATAGATATGCGGCATGTTCACTTTTGTAGACATCGAGTAAGCCATTATTAATATGAATATGGTAAGCATGAATCAATTCATGCCCTACCGTATAATATAATTGCTCCGGTGAAGCAAATGCCGCAGGGGCAATCCAAATATCTGCAAGGCCACTAATTGATGATGGTCGAGTAACTCCTAAGGCGGTTATTTCTCCAAATAAAAATCTTTTAAACCAATTTGGCTGATTACCTAATAAACTACTTTCTGTGTACCTCCAGCCAGGCGGAACTTGCGATTCTGATGCTAGGTATAGTCTATTTACAGCAAATTCTCCTTCTTTGGCTCCAAACTTTTTTTCAGCGTATTCGTGCAACTCTAATTCACTTGGATTTGTTTCTGAGTTACCATTCGTGGTGGTTTGACTCATAAATTCATTGGGATTTCTATGTTGAACGAAATTCAAAATTTGATTTGCGCCATATCCAATTGCTCCACCAATCGCTCCACTAATCGCGCCATCGCCAATATTGCCTCCTCCCGCTGCAGAACCGGCAGCACCGCCAGCGGCTCCTGATCCGGCCATATTTAAAAAACCGCCTTCCGCAATTCCGGCTCCAGCCAATACATTTCCTGTGACACCCCCCACCGCTACACTGGCTCCGACGCTGATAATCGTTCTATTTACGACTGAGAAAGCTTCCCCAATTCCATGCAAACCGCCACCGGCATTATTGTAAGCTCTCACAATATTTCTACCAAGCGAATATACGCTATAACCTGGTATTAAATTCTTCAAATCAAATGAAAAGTTTCCGCTAGGGTCTCGTCTAGTTATAGGATTATTACCGACGAATGCAAAAGGACTTGCATACTGTCCAGCAGCATCTACTCCATAAAACATCGCTAAATCACTATCATACATCCTCGCTTTGAAATTATGCAGACCTGAAGTCTTGTCGTATTCCTGACCCGTGTAGAAATACCCTGAATTTGAAACCGTGCTCAAAATCGTACCAAATGCGCTGTAGTCATAGCCTACAGCCGCATAAGGCAACTCCGCAGTATTAATCGTGGCTCGTATCGATCCTAAATGATCTTTTAATACAAAATTCGTCTGTGTAGCTGTCTTTATAAAAATAATTCCGGTAGGCCCATATACATATTCCGTTGAATTGCCATTCTTGTCTTTCTCCACGATCGCATTCATTCCGTCGTGCAGGTATAGAACTTCTGTGGTCACGCCCGATACGATGTCTTTTCGATAAACTCTTCTCTCAGTGCCATCATACGACATATTCATCGAGTTCCCGCTACTCATGGAAATAGTTTTCGTTCTATTTACAAACGGATCATACGTCAGTGTATTGATCGATTTCGGAATCGATTGCGTGATATTCCCGATTGGATCGTAAACGTAGTCATTCCCGCTGCGGTCGACATTCTGAACTTTATTCGCATTCGTGTAATACGCGTACGTCTTCGTCGTCGTATTGACCTTCATTTTAGTAATATTGCCATTCACGTCGTAGCGCATTTCTTCACCGACGCCGATGTCGCCATTAGGATTACTCGAGTGATCGGCAACTTGCAGATGATTCAGGTAGCCTTTGATATATTTCCATTAAAATATCCGGCCACTCAAATGAATTGTAGCTAAACTGCAAAATGAGAATACCAATTATTTTATTTAGTTATCTCCTTGGTACATTTTTTTCATCACGAAGCCTTATAGTAAAAAAAACTAAACATAGTAAATAAAATATTATTAAGAACATGATTTCATAAATTAGACAACCAATAATAATCAAACCCATATAGAGGCATGTCAAGGCATCGCTTGAAGTAAAAGAATGTTGATGCGTCATTTCTTCCAAATTGCTCAAGTTAAATAAAAGAATCAGACAAAAATAAAACGCTGAAACTCCAAAATAATAATTCTTAAACAATTGAAATTTTTTATCGGTTGGAATTTTACTGAAGAAAAAAAAATAAATTGTATTAACAATTAACACAAAACTAGTGATACTAAACCACAAAATTTCACGAAACCAAAAAGGGTTTTGAGATAAAAAATCAAAATACGAAAGAATATAATAGTCCATAATTAATATCCGTTTTTGTTTGGTAAATAAACATTCATTATCCAATTTTTTGTCAACTGCCCGATTTTGTGATCCCATATCTCGTAGTTCATACTATGGTGATCCAACTCTGAAGGAGAATAATATCGATATGGTCCATACTTAGGAGAAAAATCAAATAAACCAAAGGCATGAGCAGATTCATGATAAAGAATTTCGACGGTTTTTGAAATATAATCGCTTGGATCTATACCAGCCTCCAACCATTTATCTGCTTTATAATGTGGATCAAAAATATTTTGAGGTTTTAGTTCAATATAGGGAATTAATTCCGCTTCAAAAAACAAACCACCGAACAAGGCATCCTTCCAAGTTTTGGGTACTATTGCGGTATGAGCCAATGAAACCATTTTACTGTTGGTAAATCCAATTTTAGCTTTTTCCTCTAGTAATTTAGACTGTACCTTACCACTTTGCCCGCCATTTGTTTCCATGGAATTTAGAGCTTTTCCAACAAAATCAGGATCGCTAATTTTTCCTTGACCTTCAAAATAACCGATGTCATTCTGTTGACCTTTCGCTAACAATGATGTCCCTATATCTATGGCTGAGAATGCAGCAGCAGTAATTCCTCCTTTCAGAATATCGTTTCCAATTGAGTTTGTATTTTGTCCGGTTATAGCCGCATTTACACTTGATGAAATTCCCGCACTGATTGCACCAACTATTCCATTAGAAACTATTCCATAAACATTTCCAAAAGCGGCACCAGTAGCCCCTCCAGCAGCACCACTGACTCCACCTGTGATGATTCCTTCCCAAATATTTGTATGACTTTCATGAGCGCGTACTCCTCCCCAATATCCTCCTACATAAGCAGCAGCCAGAACAGCCATCCAAAATTTTCCGTTTTTATCAACTCGCATAATTGGGTTGTTTCCGGCATACGCAAATGGTGAGTTTCCTTGCTCCGCAGGATCGCCACCATAAAACATCGCTAAATCACTATCATACATCCTCGCTTTGAAATTATGCAAACCTGAAGTCTTGTCGTATTCCTGACCCGTGAAGAAATACCCTGAATTTGAAACCGTGCTCAAAATCGTACCAAATGCGCTATAGTCATATCCTACAGCCGCATAAGGCAACTCCGCAGTATTAATCGTGGCTCGTATCGATCCTAAGTGATCTTTCAATACAAAATTCGTCTGTGTAGCTGTCTTTATAAAAATAATTCCGGTAGGACCATATACATATTCCGTCGAATTACCATTCTTGTCTTTCTCCACGATCGCATTCATTCCATCGTGCAAGTAAAGCACTTCCGTGGTCACGCCCGATACGATGTCTTTTTTATAAACACGTCTCTCCGTCCCATCGTAATTCATCTGCATTTGATTGCTGTTGGCCATCGCGATTTGCTTTGTACGATTGATGAAGGGATCGTACGTCAATGCGTTAATGCCTTTGGAACAGACTGCGTTACATTTCCGATGTTGTCATAGACATAGGAGTTGTTCGCAGGCCATCGACATTTTTTACGCGATTGGAACAACCCCGCCAAGATAAAAGGCAGAAATAAGTTTGAAAAAAAATGATGAATTACTGATCTTTTATACGCATAAAGGGAATCTTGTGCCCGCCATCGAAAACATAATAATCCCCTACTGGAATTGGTAAATTCAGGGCATTTAAAAATGACTCACCGGATGGTAATTGTCCACTATAAAGTACACACGAATCTTGCTCATCATATGTATAAAGTACAAGAGTTACATCCTTGGGGATTGAATGTTTAAATACTAAACCACGAATTTTACCGCTAACCATTGCTTTAAAGGTCTTTCCCTTTGACGATGCTTGATAATCTGCGAACCTTTGACTAACTTTCTCACCAAATTCCTTGACAGATACAGAATCAACGACTATACTATTTCGTTTTAAATCACCGTGTGATGTACTGGGCTTCAAGCATGATGTTGTAATGTAACAGAAGAATACAAGTGAACATTTTATTATAATACTTTTAATCAACATGTTGCCTCCATTTCATTTATATTATGGCCAAATAAACCATGGAAAATATCGCAAAAACGGATCGTTGAAAAGATGATGATTATCAAATCCCGCGAGATGAACCGAAACTTGTCCATATCTGTTGACTACATAGCTGTCGACATTTACATATTCACTTGGTGAATGATCACGAGTTGTTGTTAATTCCCATGCCTTTCCACTAAATCCAGTTTCTATTTTTTGTCCATTTTGATCAATATAAAATGTTTGACCTTCGCTATCCCAATGCGTATGATAAAATCCATCTGCCTCCGCAGGAACGTTAATTTCTCCAAGACCGTGAGAGAATTGAGCTGGGAGCCTTTGGACACTTCCGTCTTTCATTAAAAATCCACCGTATTCTTTGCCCCAAAACGCCGATCTCTGAAAATCTGCTTGCATAGTTTTGTATTGTGTGTAAGAAAGTTTGTGGCCTCCAAGATTATTACCACCTCCGTACTTCCAATTTACGTATGAACTCAACTCATAGGTCCCATATGACAATGCACCGCCAGTAGCCATTGAACTAATAATATCCCTGCCTTTTCCACCATTCAATGCCGTATTCAATCCTGAACCGACTGCACCACCTGCAAACGCACCCGAGCCGCCCCCTATTGCCGAACCAACTCCGCCACTCACAAAGCCCGACAATGCGCCCTTCCAAGCTCCATTTAGCATCGCTCCAGTTTTCCAATTCGATGCCAAACCATTAAAGCCAGCGCCTCCTACCGCACCTGCTGACGCTCCTGACAAAAGAGCTCCTCCTCCAGCCGCACTCATTCCTGCCGCAGCGCCACCAGATAAGCCACCAATTAAGGAACCGCCCGCTATATAACCAAACATATCCCAACCTTTAGCTCCTTTTGCTTTTCCTATTTGATAACCTGAATAACCTCCAATTGCTGCGCCAATTAAAATAGGAACAAAAAAGAAATTCCCGTCTTTGTCTTTCCTGATGACAGGATTATTTCCCACATAGGCAAATGGCGAATTTGTTTGCCCCGCAGCATCCACTCCATAAAACATCGCTAAATCACTATCATACATCCTCGCCTTGAAGTTATGCAAACCTGAAGTCTTATCATACTCTTGACCCGTGTAGAAATACCCTGAATTTGAAACCGTGCTCAAAATCGTACCAAATGCGCTGTAGTCATAGCCTACAGCCGCATAGGGCAACTCCGCCGTATTAATCGTAGCTCGTATCGATCCTAAATGATCTTTCAATACAAAATTCGTCTGTGTGGCGGTCTTTATAAAAATAATTCCGGTAGGTCCATATACATATTCTGTCGAATTACCTGACTTGTCTTTCTCCACGAATCGCATTCATTCCCATCGTGCAGGCAAAGCACTTCCGTAGTCACGCCTGAAACGATGTCTTTTCGATAAACTCTTCTCTCAGTACCGTCATACGACATATTCATCGAATTCCCGCTACTCATGGAAATAGTTTTCGTTCTATTTACAAACGGATCATACGTCAGTGCATTGATCGATTTCGGAATCGATTGCGTGATATTCCCAATTGCATCGTACACATAATCATTTCCGCTGCCGTCGACATTCTGAACTTTATTTGTATTCGTGTAATACGCGTAGGTCTTCGTCGCCGTATTGACTTTCATTTTAGTAATATTGCCATTCGCGTCGTAGCGCATTTCTTCACCGACGCCGATATCGCCATTGACATTACTCGAGTGATCGGCAACTTGCAATTGATTCAGATTATCGTATTTGAATGTGTAATTGTAATTCAAATTGGTTGCTGCATGAATACGGCGCCGGAAATAGCTCAGTACCACTCGTGAAGGTAAAAAAGTAGAAAGTGACAATCTACTGAATCACTTACTCAGGCGTCTTTTCAGAAAAGTTAAACGTGTTTGAAAAAAAACGTTGAAAAACATTATAATTATAATTTCAATTACTAAAGGAGCCATCGACATTAATGTTGAATATATAGCAAAAATTGCAGTTTCAGTTACAAAGACGTTACCCAATGCGGTCACATAAAGTCCATATAAGCGTGGGATTAATCCGAAAAAAAGAATGAATGCCAAACTACTATGTTGATACAACATTGAAAAAAGAGCGGCTAAATTACCAGAGCCTTTATATCTTACAACATAAATAAACATTGTTAAGAAAAAGAGATTTAAAATCACGAAACCAATTAATTCAGCTCTCCAGAAAGGAGAAAGCAATAGGGTATCAACAATAAAATCCTTCATCTGCAAATAACTCCACTTTTATGTAAATTAGGTACAAATACGTTTTGTAACCATGCTTTAGTTAATTCACCAATAGGATACTGAAACATTGTGTGAGAATTGAAGCCATGAGTGATTTGAGCATTAGGTAGTCGTTTCATTACTCCATTAACATATGATGGCAATCCGTACAAATGGCCTGACTCATGATACAACGCTTCTACAGTTTTTGACAAATAATCATAAGAACTGATACCCACACTATTCCAAGTTTCTACGTCCAATGTTGGATTAAACAGACGGCTGGCATTAAGATAAATTGCAGGGTCCTTTCTTCCAATTACAAAATTCCACCAGGAGTCATAAGCCTCATATTGCGCATATGTTTTAATTTCGTTATTTATCTTTATAGCGGTGTTATTGGTCACTATCTCTTCATATTGTAATATGCCTTCTTCGCCACCATATAATTTCATTTCTTCAAGGGCTTTGTTAGCAAACTCTGGATCAGGAGGAACAAAATTTTGATTATTACTACTACTATTTATACTCTCATTTAGTGCTGCGACCGTTCTTGAAAAAAAACGACCTGCAATTGCACTCGCACCATTCAAGGCAGCACCTTGAGCAACTGCATTCAAAAAGTTGCTGCCACTTGGAGCGCTTGCTGCACCCCCTCCTGCTGCTCCAGTAATAATCTCTTTTGGTAACCCACCCTCAATTCCAATTATTGGTAAATATTGTCCGGTTACACCCTGTATTACGTAAGCATAACCAGCGCTGATAATCGATCTATTTGCTACAGAAAAAGCCATTCCTATCCCATAAAGCCCTCCGCCAGCATTGTTGTATGCGCTTACAATATTTCTACCAAACGAATAAACAGCATACCCTGGAATCAAGTTCTTAAAATCAAATTTAATAGAAAAATTACCACTCGGGTCTCTTCGTATAACCGGATTATTCCCGACATAAGTATAAGGCGATGAATACTGCCCTGCCGGATCCGTCCCATAAAACATCGCTAAATCACTATCATACATCCTCGCCTTGAAATTATGCAGACCTGAAGTCTTATCATATTCCTGACCCGTGTAGAAATATCCTGAATTTGAAACCGTGCTCAAAATCGTACCAAATGCGCTATAGTCATAGCCTACAGCCGCATAGGGCAGCTCCGCAGTATTAATCGTGGCTCGTATCGATCCTAAGTGATCTTTCAATACAAAATTCGTCTGTGTAGCTGTCTTTATAAAAATAATTCCGGTAGGCCCATATACATATTCCGTCGAATTACCATTCTTGTCTTTCTCCACGATCGCATTCATTCCGTCGTGCAGGTATAGAACTTCTGTGGTCACACCCGATACGATGTCTTTTCGATAAACTCTCCTCTCAGTACCGTCATACGACATATTCATCGAATTTCCGCTACTCATGGAAATAGTCTTTGTCCGATTTACAAAGGGATCGTACGTCAGTGCATTGATCGATTTCGGAATTGATTGCGTGATATTCCCGATTTGATCGTAAACATAATCATTTCCGCTGCCAAAAGTTGTATCAATGAGGCTTAAAGTTTTGATTTTTTCTGCAAAATTCTAAATCTTTCGTTGTTATTAATATCTAAAAAATCAATAGAAAGTAATTTGTAAAATGAATCCGAATTCAATTTTCTTTTGCTAAAATCTTCACTCCTAAAGCCGTTAAGATGCAAACCGATAACATAAATATTTCTATCCTCAGTTCTTGAATACTTATAATGGCTCTTATTCAATTCCACTTTTATACTACGAATCATGTTTTCTGAAAATGAGATTTTAAAGGAGATTTGTATCGCAATTGAATCGAAGGTTTCTATAAAACCAATTATCGTTTGCCCTGAAATTTTACCTGGATATTCAAAAATATACAATTCCTTGTCTCCTGTCGACATATTTTGATTAACATTCTCACATGTTGAACTTAAAATCAGCATCAATACTATTAGTGTTCTCATTTTTTTTAATAATGTTTGGTTAAATTATAGGAAAACAAATCTGGCCTTATGCCTAATGCATAAGCCTTAGTTGTTGCATATAATAAATAAGGATGTATTCCAATGTTTGGTATACCGTTGAGCCATAATGATAATGAAGCCATATTTGAACAATTGATGGTGGCACCTTGATAAGGAAGCATTTTTCCCATAGCTCGAACAAGATTAATCGTATACTTATTCACTGTAACATTAACTGGCATATCTTTGTATATCTGGTAATCAGATGTGCTTTTTCGAAATGCTAAACCAAATTTCTTATATGCTCCAATGTCTCGCATTGTCCCACCTTTTGAATCGATAATATCTGTTTTAAAATTATCCGCACTAAATTTATCATCATTTGGACCATATGACATTAGGCTATTCCCTTTTTCGTCAGCAATGGCGTTATGTGAAATTGCATCGTTTTTTTCTGTGTATAGCGTCGCATTTGTACTGTTGATGATACGATTAATATCAGCAACATTAGCGAATGTTCCTAAACCATAACCGACGTTTTCCATAGCGGAATTTCCTTTTTCGCCTAGATATCCGAAGTCACCTGTACCCAAATTATATGAAGCAACTCCAAAACTAATTTGAACGCCCGTTCTTCCACCACTTAACATATTCATCCCTGAAGAGTTTACATACGAACTGACAGCAATCGAAGATGTCTGAGAAAATGCGCCGCCACTTGCAGCTATTTCTGCGCCAATATGTCCAGAAAATCCTCCTATCAATGCGCCTCCAGCTATGTATCCAAACATCTCCCATCCTTTAGCATGACTCGCTTTCCCAATTTGAAATCCGCTATATCCTCCAATCGCTGCGCCAATTAATATAGGAATAAAAGCAAAATTACCATCTTCATCGACCATTATCACAGGATTATTTCCAGAGTATGCATATGGCGATGAAAATTGTTCCGCTACATCTACTCCATAAAACATCGCTAAATCACTATCATACATCCTCGCCTTGAAATTATGCAGACCTGAAGTTTTGTCGTATTCCTGACCCGTGTAGAAATACCCCGAATTTGAAACCGTGCTCAAAATCGTACCAAATGCGCTATAGTCATATCCTACAGCCGCATACGGCAACTCCGCCGTATTAATCGTGGCTCGTATCGATCCCAAATGATCTTTCAATACATAATTCGTCTGTGTGGCTGTCTTTATAAAAATAATTCCGGTAGGCCCATATACATATTCCGTTGAATTGCCATTCTTGTCTTTCTCTATGATCGCATTCATTCCATCGTGCAAGTAAAGCACTTCCGTAGTCACGCCCGATACGATGTCTTTTCGATAAACTCTTCTCTCAGTGCCGTCATACGACATATTCATCGAATTCCCGCTGCTCATGGAGACCGTTTTCGTACGATTTACGAATGGATCATATGTCAATGCATTGATCGATTTCGGAATCGATTGCGTGATATTCCCTATTTGATCGTAAACGTAGTCATTCCCGCTGCCATCGACATTCTGAACTTTATTCGTATTCGTGTAATATGCATAGGTTTTCGTTGTAGAGTTCACTTTCATTTTAGTAATATTTCCATTTGCATCGTAGCGCATTTCTTCACCGACGCCGATGTCGCCATTAGGATTACTCGAGTGATCGGCAACTTGCAGTTGATTCAGGTTGTCATACTTGAATGTGTAATTGTAATTCAAAGTGGCATACATAAATGTAGCCTTTGATATATTTCCATTAAAATATCCTACACCGCCATACCCGCCAGAAGTGTAATCAATCGTCTCTGTGAAATACGAATCGCTGATTTGTTTAAGCCACCCCTGCGATTCGTAAGTAAAACTACGATTTATTGAGCTATTATTCAACTTTTCTGTTGCCATCGCCCCATCGACGCGATACGTATATGCCGCATATTTATCCGGATCGGCAGCATCGCCGATGCTGACTAATTGGCCAAGATGATTGTAAGTGTACGTCACGACCGTTGCATTCGGATCGATTGTTCCACCACCGCTACCACTTAAGGCATTCGGCTTGAAGGACATTGTCGCGCCGCTGGAATTGAACGTTGCCGACAGTAAAATGCCTTTGGTTGCTTGCATGGATACGGAACCGGAACCGGTCGCATTACTGATATGAATACTGTCAGCCCCATAAGAACCGGAAATGGTTCCGGTAAGATCAAGCGTACCGCTCGTGAAAGCAAAAGGATAAATAAGTTTCGTGACATTCCCGGTAAGATCGTATTCGTATGTCGTAACATACGTCTGGTTATCGAAATCGGTAACGCGGTTGGTTTTTAGTGTAAGTCGTCCGAGAGCGTCGTACGTGAACGTTTCTTCGACTTCAAGTTCGTTGTCCGTATCGTTGTTGGTTTGAACTTTGACGAGACGGCCCTTCGTCGGTCGCGTCTCGACTGGGCTCGACATGACCGACGGGTCGAAGTCAAAATAATATTTTTTGCGCCACGTAGTTGGCGTCGAAGGCCATGCAGGATCATTGGCCTGCGTCGAACTCAGACTGGTCCAGTTGTAAGCATAATAACCTTCTTCAATTTTACGTCCGTAGACATCGTATTTGTAATACATGATATTGTCGGGCGACTGCGCGTCACCGTTTGCATCCACGACAAAACGTAATCGCCCGGCTTTATCGTACATGAATTTTGTTGTACCGGCGTCCGGCGTGGTTTTTTGTGTCATACGGCCGAGGAAATCGTACTGCATCGTAACGATATAACTGCTTCCACCCGATCCTGTCGGCGAATTATAATAATTCGGCGGATAAATTGTCGTAAGCCTTCCGAAGTCGTCGTATACATAGGAAGTGGTTGGATAAAATGCAGTTTCGCCGACCGATTGATAATCAACTTCAGCTTGTCCCCACGAATACGTTGCATTACCGGTAATGGAAACCGTGTAGGTGACTCCGGCCTGGGCGGTAAACGTACCGTTATCAGACAAACTGCCGGCGCCGGTGTGTTGCCTCGAAACGATGGTTCCGCCGGTAGATCCTGTGATCGTAAAATACGCCGTATAATTGGTATATTTGGGAGGGTTATCCGAAAACTGATACCGTCCACCACTGATAGTACAACTCCATGAAACCTGGTGAGTAAAGTTTGGAATGAATTGTCCCGAAGGATCATAAGCCGCTTGATTTACATTTTCCTTAATTATTGCACTGTCATTATTGGGCGCATACGTGAGTTCACCAAATTCAATATTCAACGTCATCGGAGAGATCCCGCCGGGGCCGGTGATCGGCCCGGATTGTTTGGAAACGGTTTTGCCGTCTTTCGTCGTGATGACTTTGCCGATGACGCCGTTGGGATCGGTCAGAGTTTGCATGAAATATTGATTGACCGGAAGATCGTCACGGAAATTATCGCCGTTGACATTTTTGCCGTAAGCAACGCGATTGGTGTGCCCTGAACCGGCATTGAAAGTTGCACTGGGCAAGCCGGTCTCGATCGTACGGGACAGAGGCGAATTTTCAAAAATGGTACGCGTATAACAATATCCGGCATCTCCTGAATGGTACGTCGCCACTTCGCCGGACATCACGGTGGTATTCCAGTCGAAACTGCAAAAACCGGAACGATACCCGAATCCTGCTGAGACTTTCGCCGGCTTGCTCGCGACGGCGGCACGGCCAAGTTTATCATACACCGGTTGCGTGACAATAATGCTGTCAATATCCCAAATTTGGGATTGCCGAGTTTTACCACTGCCGTCGATATAGGTCATGGCGATGGAAGGATTTTTGAGATAAAACACATCGTCATACGTTGTGCCGGTGCCGCTTGACGTTAATTTAAAATCACCAGTAGCTGTACCGGTCGTTATACGCTGGCCATTGACGTAAAACCAGACGCTGGAACCTGTCACGACGATCAACCAGTCTTCCTCTTTGCTCCAACTTCGGGTAAATGACTGGCTTCCGACTTTGAAACCACCGTTGCCGGTTCCTCTGGTTTTTAATCGCACGGCATACTCAGATGGTCCGGAGTTATTGAGAGTAATTTCGCCTGAATTTGAAACTAACATGCCCGACGTCGCCGACCAGCTTCCGGAACTGACTGTCCATCCATTCAGATCAGTATCATTGAAATCATCCATAAGTCCTCTACCTCGTGCACTCACGGATATCGAGCTATTTGGATCGCTGTTACTGAAAGCATCGCTATGGCCGACACGAGAATAATACATCGCAGAAAATCCCGAAACGAGGCTATCATTGGCAATCGCGCCGAAAGGTCTTTGAAATTGATCATAAACGCTTTTGCCGGATTCGCCATTGGCGCCGATGCTTCCGATGGGCGATCCGTACGTTTTTTCGTATGACGCGCCTGAAAACGGCGATTCGTAAGGCGAAACTCGGATATCGTCGATCAGCATGTAATGAGAAGGATCGTAATTGGCAAAATACGCACGCAGACGAAGCAATTCACCGGACGAAATGCCGCCATCCTGCCGGACTTTTCCGAGATCGACGACGATCTCGACATACTGCCATTGGCCTTGCGTATCGCCTATGTATTTGACGACGCTTGCACCACTAATATTGGGATAGAGCGAATGATCACCGTCTGAATTATGTTTCGTATGTAATACGATCCATCCCTGGCCGCTGGCAAAACCCGCTTGCGTTTTAACCCAACATGATACAATATATTTCCGTCCCTGACCGGTGAGATCGGGCGGCAGGAAATCGCGTATGGGTCCGTATGTGGGACTGCCTCCGTTGATTTTCAGACTGTATTGCCCTGTGTGCGCATCACTCGAAAATGAATTACCTCCGGATAGAGTCCAATAATCATTTTCTTTGATGCCGGACATCGTGGAATTACTTTCAAAATTGATATAACTCGCTTCACTACCTAAAGCCGTTTGCGAAATCCGTGCATTGCCAAACGATGCGACCGGTGCTTCGTATTGATAATCATAAATCGCCGATGACACAACGCCGTCGATATCTTTGGTCATAGTAACGGCGCCTTTGGCGGTGCGTTCGATGATTTCAGAAGTTTTGAGCCAGCCGGAAGGAGGTTCATTTGATCCGGAATAACTTGAGAATGCGTAATCTGGATTGCCGCCTTGAACGTCCATGACATACGATTTATGCGGCGCCCACTTACCGCTTCCCCAGTCTTTCCATGTCGTCGCTGACGAATTAGCCCATTGTGAATTGACCAACGTTTTATTTTGTACAACCGGCGTGAGAAGATTCAAAGTTTTGGTTGGATCGTATGCTTCATACCAATAACGGTTGTACTGAGTAATATTGTCAACGGCGCCACCGGCATCGTAGGTTGACGTTACCGTTGACGATAAAAGACCGGAATCGGTAAGGTAATTGTAAGTTGCCGAGCTCGACACACCGTCCTTCATCGTTGTTTGCGAAGACTGGCGGAAATACACGCCCTGATCTTTGCTTCCCAAAGTTTTAGTGTAAACGGCGTAATCGGTCGTCGTGGATGAAATCAATGTATCGCCCGTCTTATAAACGGCGCTATAGTATGGCAAACCTTTGAGAAGCCCGTAGTTGTTGTCGATGGTAGAGCCTGGGAATGGTTGATTAAAACCGATAGTATTATCAGGTAATCCATTCACAAAATAAGTTTTGGTGTAGCCGAAAGCAGTCGAATTATCCGGTTTCACTGTGACTTCATTGTATTGCGCAACCGTGCCCGATGGATCGTACGTTGCGGTATTTTCATTGTATGCATATCCTGTGACGGTAGTTTCGTAACCGTCGGAGATAGAGACGGAAGTGCAAGGAAAATCAGTGATCATTTCAGAAATCTGAAAATTAATTTCTCGATGTAGCCTTAATTCCGTAGCCTCGTTTAAATAATCAGCTGAATTGTAAGTAACTATACTCTTTGCAGAAACTAAAAATGGCTGTTGCGGAAATGAACTGGAGAAATGAGGTAAGATTTTACGGTTGTCAAATGAAAATGATGTACCAATTTGACCGTTCTTAAGTTGAACGAAGTAAGAATTATGAGGAGAATCGGCATCTTCGAGCATAAAACCATTTTGACATGTTGCTGCCCAATACACGCCTGTATTCAGATTATATTGAGTATCACTCCAATTTCCTGATTGGTTTTTCTTTGAAAATAACCATGAAACTTGCCCTAGTGAATATCGAATGCAAAAATTCGAACCAGCAACCGGAATTCCGTTAACGCCGATGTCGGTATAAAGATTATAGGAATTCGTATTCGGATCAAAAGTATTCCGATTATGGTAATTATCATTGCTGAAGCCGAAATCTAATCCGGAGGAAACTACTTGACTAAGAAAATGTCCGATGTCTAATACATTCCATGAGGAGCCATTAAATCTTCCAAGGTACGAAGTTTTGTAAGCTGCATCATTGCTATTCACAATTGTAATCATCTCATTGGTAAGAAATACTTTAGAGTTTTCGTCCACATAACTTATTTGGGCAGGAGCTTGCGTAACGTTAAAATTCTCATCCCACCAATATATTCTGGAATCAATTTCATCTAGCATAGCACCAACAAAACTACCTCCCGGATACCAATAGGTAGGATTATCTCCTCCGCCATCGGTATCAAAGCCGTAGGATGAATTCAAAGTCTTAACATTCCAATTACCTGTCTCGTCAAGATAATAAATGTTGATCACGTCATCGGCATCCTGGTAACAAGGCAAGCCACCACATGTCGTTAATATTTCATTTTGATTGTGATATATAAAATAATTGTAACCACCTGCTCCCCAAAAATGGTGGCGTTGATCATTGTGAAATGGTCCATCCGTGGTCAGGTTCCATGAATTACCAGCCCATTTATAACGGAACATTTTTCCCGATTCGGCTGCCAGCACCGTTATGTAATCTTTGCCTGACATAAAATGAATATTGTTATCGTTAATATCCACTACGTCAAGCGTGAAATTACTATAATCCCATGCATTGCTTCTGCTGACATTTTTTCTAAACACGTGAAGATACTTACTGGCGCTCTTGCTATGGTATTCGGTTAGTAATGCAAAAAAATCTTTTTGTATTTCAATCTCGAAATCCTGTTTATCATCAATTTTATTAATTCCGCCTGTTTGCAATAACTGTCCGCAATCCACCCATCTTCCATCCCAGACATACGCAAAAACTTTCAATGAATCACCGGTTTTACGCCAAGTCACTACTGCATAATCATCTGCCAGCCACACGCGCGGCTCAGAATAACCTGAAGGAGCAGTAATCGTTAGTTCACGATCTGAGTACCCGATAGTTTTTTGTGTATATGAATATGTAGCCGTTCCACCTAATGGAAAAGTAATAGTATTGAGCATTCCAGCTGTCGTTCCGCTTGGATAATAATTAAACTTCATATTCGGTAAAGATTCACCGGCACCATTTTTTTGAGTGATAGACGTCAGCAGGCGCTTGGTCAAATCTCCACTGCCTAAAAAGCCATATCCAAAATCGATTGACAGCAGTTTGGTATTATTTTCGTTGAAAACATCAACTGAATCGAGATATCGTGTTTCAAATCTCTCCTGGTAGGCATCCGGTTCAGAATCTTCCGTATGGGGATCCTGGTACTCGACATTTTCAGTTTTTTCAGAATAATTGAAAACAATATAACGGCCATAAGTATCCGTAATTTTGGAAAGATATGAAGCCTTGGTATAATGTGAAAAGTCAGGGCTAATAATTTTTTTTCCAACCCGTTCTGTAATCTCATCATATTCAAATAAAGTCGAATCGTTCCAAATGTTTCTGATCGTCGTTAAATTCCATCCTACGGGAAGTTCTTCTTGAGCGGTAGTGTCCACACTGCTACCGATCCAGTTGCCCCATTTAACAGTCCATTGGATTGAATTTCTAACTGACGCTTGGCTATTGCCCAAGACTGTCTTTTTACCGCCATAAATAAAAACACTACCGTCTTCCTTTGTAATTTCCCAGCGTAATAAATTAGGAACATATTTGATCTTCCAAAACTGATAATTTTTGGTTTCATAAATATATGACCCATCACCGTCGGTTCCGGTACGTACTAGCAAATTACTGCTTCCACCGGAAACCAGATAAAATTCGTCATCATGGCGCGAGCCCGTATTTTTATGATCCACGATAATTCGATCGTAATCCATTGACCAGCCAAGGCCGAGAATACCCGTTGGCGCTTCAAGATTCCACGTGCCTACCTGGTTTTGCACGTTACTCGAGTACATGGCCGTGACATTGACGTCCAGACCATTGCGTCCGGGTAAATTGATCAGGTTCATCGGCAAATTCACGTCACCGGTGTACAAATTCACACTATTGCCGACCATTCCTTTGAGATCCGGATTGAGCGCAAATGTGTTAATCTTAGGTGCGGAACTGCTCAGATCAGTTTGGGCCAATGCTTTTACTGCAATCGTTACTAAAAACAAAAACCGAACGCTATGAATGATTATCTTTTTCATGGGAATAACTATTTTTGATGTGATTAGTATCGTTAATTGCCTATTGCTTATTATTCACTGACATAGCTTTCTTCAGCGCTTCAATTTCTTTTTGCTGTTGGATCACGTAGAGCGTCAGTTCCTCGATTTTCTGTAACAGTTTCGCCTGCATGTCCACAACGGCAACGCCGTTTTCTGTTACTTCTTTCTCGGAAGGAATATCCGGCAAATGGCCTTTGTCTTTGATGTGTTCTTCGACTTCTTTGAGTGAACGCAGTTTGTAATCTTTTTGGAAAACAAAATCGGACCAGCCCGTCGTGATCAGGTATAATTCGTGAGCTTTGATTTTGCCGTTGACGGAGAGTTTGTAATTGGGATCGGGATTGGAAGTACCGATGCCGACATTGCCAGTATTGGTAATTCGCATTCTTTCAATACCATCCCACTCAGCAATCGTCATATAACCCGGTGTTGTGCGATTCAAAGATTCAGTTTTAAAACTAATGATTCCTCCGTTTAGAATCTCCAATGCAGCACGGTCATATTGAGCATTGGTTAGTTGATAACGATTGTTTGTCCAATCATACTTAGCACCTGAAGCTAAAAGCAATCGTCGGTATGAGTTATCGGCTTCAATATGAGTTTGAAGGATGGTGTATGCCCCGACTTGAAGACCTCCGTTTACATACAATTGTTGTTGACCAACATCACCGACTACTTCTAGTTTGTAGCTAGGACTTGTGGTTCCTATGCCGACATTACCACTTGTATCAATCACCATTCGTTCGGCAGTGTTCGTTCTGAATTGCATCTTTCCCTGACTATTCCACCATCCTATTTTCGACGTTGCATCGCCGCTCGCCCAATATCCACCCGTACTATCCGTATGGTAATTGTATGCGCCGCCGGTATAAATTTTTCCTCCGGCTTTGATATTCCCGTTTACATGAAATTTTTCAGAAGGACTTGTCGTTCCAATACCGACATTACCGGCCCCCGTAATGCGCATTTTTTCAGTAGCTCCCGTAACGCCCGGGGCCGTCATAAAGGCCAAACTGGATGCCCAGCTCGAGGTACTCTCGAGTATGGATGCGAGCTTTGCACCCTCTATTGTACTCCAGAATAAAAGTATGCCATTTGAGGTTCCTGCGGCAAGGCTGCCATTCCCCGGATTGTCAAGCCGTAATGAGTTGTAAGTAGTGGCTCCTGAACCTGCGCCTCGAATATGCAATAACGTCACGGGACTCGTCGTCCCTATCCCGACATTGCCATTTGTATCGATCACCATTCTCTCGGTAGTGTTCGTCCTGAACTGCATCTTTCCCTGGCTATTCCACCATCCTACTTTCGAGGTTGCATCGCCGCTCGCCCAATATCCACCCGCACTGTCCGTATGGTAATGGTAGGCGCCGCCGGTATAAATTTTTCCTCCGGCTTTAATATTTCCCGTTACATGAAGTTTTTCAGAAGGGCTTGTCGTTCCAATACCGACATTACCGGCATTTAGAATTGAAAATTTTACATTGGCGAACGGATCCGTATTACCATCGCTCATACCGACATAAATTCCTGAAGTATTAAACCACATATTGGAATAAGTATAGGTTGAGCCAAATTGACTCCCACCCAGCAAGAGCCCGCTCTTTCTAAATCCCCATATCCGATGATAGCTGTTCTGCCCACTAGTCGCTGATGTTGCAGGATACAATCTAATTCCCGAATATATATCGGCCGCATCGGTAGTATCTCTCACATGGAGTTTTCCTAATGGATTGGTTGGTCCGATCCCCACGTTGCCTGCACCGTAATAAATTCCTCCAGTCGCCTCACGCCAGGGGTTTACAGTATCTCCCACAGCTCCCAACAACGGCCCGTAATTACTCTGATTCGTTTGTTGGTTCTGCTGCGTCATCCCTTGTCCGTTCGTATACACATTGCCTTTTACTATCAAATCTCCCTCCACCGTCACCGAGTTATTCTGTAAACTCAAAATCGGCTGCATCTGTGCATTCGATTCCTGTAACGTCGAAAAGAAATTCAAACTCGATCCGTTCGCTCCAATGCCAAACTTGTAACCGCCTCCGTTGAAACCGATCGCATCCTGTGCTCCCAGAAATAACGATTTCTTATATCCATCCACGCTCCACAAAGGACCGCCTTCGATCTGAAGCCTTGCGATCGGCGGGTTTTTAGTAACGGTCCCTATCCCGACATTGCCTTCGCCATTGATGAAAAACGCACTCTTCTCCGCTATCCTAAAATCATACCCGGTGTATTTCAGTTCTTTGTTCGATGTGTAGAGATTGAACAGCATTCGTCCTTGTAATAAATCCATATTCCGTCCGAGCATTCCGATCTGGACGTAATTTCCAAATTGCCCCATATCGGACGTCAATGACAATCCATACGCTTCGCTTCCGGCATCGATCGAAAGTCTAGCTCCGAAGGGTGAACGTAAACCCAGAAGTACATTACCGGGATTACCGTTGTAAATGTTATACCCGTCACCGCTGAGCCAATAGGGTGTTTGAGCGATGCTCGTTCCTGAAATCAGGAAGACTAGAATCAAAAGTAGCTTTTTCATATCCAATACCTTTGAATTGAAGATTGACGATCGAGAATTTGAGATTGAATTGGTACGTATTGCATTGCTTTTAAATTAAAACTTTATCGAACACGTTTAGAACCTCATTACTTACGCATGAAACCTCATTATTCACGTTAAAAACCTCATTACTCACGTTCAGAACCTCATTACTTTATGTCTGAAACTTCATTATCCACGTTTGAAACCTCATTGCTCATGGTTAGAACCTCATCACTTTATGTCTGAAACTTCATTATCTACGTTTGAAACCTCATTGCTCATGGTTAGAACCTCATCACTTTATGTCTGAAACTTCATTATCCACGTTTGAAACCTCATCGCTTACGTTAAGGACTTGGCTGCTGATTGTTCATTGCTCATTGAGCGTAGTCGAAATGAGTCTCGCTAAGATGTCGTTTCGACTTCGCTCAATGACCTTCTTTTTGTTCATCGTTCATTACTCATTATTCATTATTCATTACCCATGGCTTTCATCTTTTTCTCTAATGCTTCGATTTTTTCATTCTGCTTCAGAATCAGCTTGTTTTGTTCGATCGCATAGAGCGTCAGTTCTTCTATTTTCTGCAACAACTTCGCCTGCATATCCACGATGGCGACACCGTTTTCGGTCACTTCTTTTTCAGAAGGAATGTCCGGTAAATGGCCTTTGTCTTTGATATGTTCTTCGACTTCTTTGAGTGAACGCAGTTTATAATCTTTTTGGAAAACAAAATCGGACCAGCCGGTAGTGATCAGGTAAAGTTCCTTAGCTTTGATTTTGCCGTTGACGGAGAGTTTGTAATTGGGATCGGGATTGGATGTGCCTATGCCGACGTTGCCATAACGGTCAACTCTCAATCGTTCTGAAGTAACTCCATAGGCACTGGTTTTTATGTAAAAACCAACACCGTTGCTCCATTCTGTTTCTGCTATCGAACCTATTTCAACATATTTGCTTGTTTCAGAAATATACCCTTGCACGAACCTTAAACCCACTCCAGTTCCTATATTGCCGATAGAGTTCTGGTGATTACGTAACGTAAGAAGATCGCTAATAACACCTTCCGCGCCATCCTTTCTTACGTTTAATTTTCCTGTGACATCTCCTTCACTAAAAGTCGTGCCGACGCCGACACTGCCACTGGATTTAACAACAAAATGATTTTTTCCGTTGCCCTGCTGACCCCAATCATCTCCAATGTATAAAGTGCTGGCGCCTCCGCCATCATCTGAAGTTCGAAGCCACCACTTGTAGCCGAGTCCATCGGATGGCCAAGTTGTAAAGCTGATACCAATTTTGCTTTGACTGCTATAAGTTGCCATGTCTCCACTTACATGCAATTTGTAGTTAGGACTCGTCGTACCGATACCAACGTTACCGGATGTACTGAAATTCATCATGTTCGTAGGAAACCCATTCAAACCGCTCACCGAGAGCACCCTTGGAGAGCTCCTTAAAACAAATTCAACAGCATCATTAGTCGACAGGTTTTCTAAAGCAAGCGGAGCATTAGATGCTCTTGAGATTTTGAGATATCCATCGTAAATATGTAATTTTTGTGCCGGCGCATTCGTTCCGATCCCTACATTCCCTGCACTGTAATAGATGCCTCCAGTCGCCTCAAGCCACGGATTCGTCACAGGATCTCCCACGGCTCCCAACAATGGTCCGTAATTACTCTGATTCGTCTCCTGCTTCTGCGTCATCCCTTGCCCATTCGTATACACGTTCCCTTTTACTATCAAATCTCCCTCCACCGTCACCGAATTATTCTGTAAACTCATGATCGGCTGCATCTGTGCATTCGATTCCTGTAACGTCGAGAAAAAATTCAAACTCGATCCGTTCGCTCCGATTCCAAACTTGTAACCGCCTCCGTTGAAACCGATCGCATCCTGCGCTCCCAGAAATAACGATTTCTTATATCCATCCACGCTCCATAAAGGTCCCCCTTCAATCTGAAGCCGTGCTATCGGTGGATTCTTCGTGACCGTCCCTATCCCGACATTGCCTTCGCCATTGATGAAAAAGGCGCTCTTCTCCGCTATCCGGAAATCATAGCCGGTGTATTTCAGTTCTTTGTTCGATGTGTAGAGATTGAACAGCATCCTTCCTTGCAGGATGTCCATATTCCGTCCCAGCATCCCGATCTGGACGTAATTACCGAATTGTCCCATATCGGACGTCAGTGACAATCCATACGCTTCGCTTCCGGCATCGATCGAAAGTCTCGCTCCGAAGGGTGAACGTAAACCCAGGAGTACATTACCGGGATTGCCATTGTAAATGTTATACCCGTCACCGCTGAGCCAATAGGGTGTTTGAGCGATGCTCGTTCCTGAAATCAGGAAGACAAGAATCAAAAGTAGCTTTTTCATATCAAACCTTTTGAATTGAAGATTGACAATTGAGGATTTGAGATTTTGAGCATGGTGTCTTGCTAACTCATTACTGTTCACTGCTCTGTTCATTGTTGATTGCTCATTATTTATTGAGAAATAATGCATCCCGTTGATTGCACATATTCATAACCTTGCAGCGAAATCATGCTTTTAATTGTCACGACCGGAATATTCGGTCCCATAGCTTGAACGTGCGTGCCGTGGCATTCACAGTTCGTGTGATCTTCGTAACCCAACGTCGGCGAATAACTCGTGTAAGTGGCCGGTCTTTCGACCTGGACATGCAATCCGCTTTCAAGATTCTCCGCCCGCGTATGCCAGCAGCCGTGACTGACGCTGCAGCTATTGGGTCTCGAAAACATGGCGAGGATGTACGGTTTTGGATCGAATCCCGCTTTTATCGCTAATTGTCCGCCCCAGATATCCGCCGCAAATTCTTCCTGGGAGCCGCCTCTTCCGGAATGATTGAGCACCTGGTGTCCGATCTCATGACCCAGCACAAACGCCCAGCTATTCAGCGACTCGCGGTTCATCGCGGTAGGATGCACGTAGATCGTCGCTTTCACGCCGTCCCATGTGATTGCGGCATATCCTCTCGACATCACCGGATCGACGATAAGTTCCTGCTGTATATTTGGAATACCGCTTAAGACACGAAGCTTTTCCAATAATCCCTTCAGATCATTTTCAGAAACGCCCGCCTTCGCTATCGAAACCCAACCCAGCAAAAAACACAAAAAAAGTGTAAGGAAGAACTTCCGATTGCCGATTGCGGATTGGCGTTTATTGAATAACTGAATCATTTTCAAACCTCGGGCTCTTTATTACTCATTGTTCATTAATCATTAGTCATTGAACTATTGTTGAAATAAACGGTACTTGAGCTGATTGTCCTGATTGTCTAACTGATTATGAATTTTGTTTTGCTGTTTCACTAAGTATTCACGTTTGACCGGCATCCAGCTTAGCTTCACTTCGGATGCGGGAA
>JAIBAF010000036.1 GCA_019695335.1 bacterium | reverse complement strand
ATATTCTGGCGGACGAACACGAACATCGTCTCGCCGTGATATCATTCTACATTGACGGGTTGCATTATAATTTGGGCGTGAAATTGCTCAACGATTATTTTGGAATTCAGGTCCGCGGAGGTTGTTCTTGCGCGGGAACGTATGGACATTATCTTCTGCATATTTCCCGCGATGTCTCGCACAAAATTACCGACAAAATCGATCACGGCGATCTGTCTGAAAAACCGGGATGGATCAGAATGTCGTTGCATCCCGCAATGACGGATAATGAAATCCGTTATCTCCTCGAAGCGATCCGTGAAACGGCCATTCATTACAAACAATGGCAGAAGGATTACACGCATGATGTTCATACCAATGAATTTATCCATCGGGCGGATCATGGCGAAAAATTAAAATTAATCCATCACTGGATGCAGGAAGTTTGACAGATCTTGTTAATTTTTTCGGAACAAAATTTATGATCAAAGAACTTACTCCCGATCAATTGCGTCTGACCATTGATCCATGGACGCTTAATATGGAATCGACCGAACATTTGAAACCGGTCGACGGAATCATCGGGCAGCATCGTGCAGTTTCGGCGTTACGTTTCGGGCTGGGCATTCAAGAAGTCGGCTTTAATATTTTTGTCGCCGGTCCTCGCGGCATCGGTAAGATGACCGCCGTTAAATCGTTTCTTGAAGAGCTCGCGCTGACCAAACGTACTCCCAACGATTGGTGTTACGTCAATAATTTTGACGATCCGTATCAGCCGATGGCGCTGGAATTGCCGCCCGGTAAAGGAAAAGAATTTCAACAGGACATGCGGTTTTTTATCGAATACGTCAGCCGTGAAATACCTAAATCGTTCGAAAGCGATGAATACAGTAAAAAACGTGACGAGATCCGGCGAACACTAAACGAGCGCCGCGAAGCGGTATTAAAACAATTTTCCGTCAAGGCCGGACAACAGGGATTTGCGTTGCATGCGACGCAGCTCGGCATCGTGCTCGTTCCGGTTAGAGATAACAAACCGATGAGTGAAGCGGATTGGAACGCTCTGCCGCAAGCGGAACAAGAAACGCGTATGAAAATCCGCGAAACGTTGCAGGATGAACTCAAGGAAGCGATCAAACAAACGCGCGATGTCGAACGGACGACGCAGAACGCGATGCTTGAACTCGATCGTCAGGTGATGCTGTATCAACTCAGCGGCGTGATGGAAGAACTGACCGGAAAATATAAAGATCAAAAAGAAGTATTGAACTATATCGATGCGATTCAGATCGACATGTTGTCCGACATCGACTTATTTAAGCCCGGGCAAGAGGATCATGTTCCCGAACGCGATCTGGATTTGACGAAATACCAGGTTAATCTTTTGGTGGACAACAGCAAGCAACAAGGCGCTCCGGTTGTGGTAGAATTACATCCGACGTATACGAATCTTTTTGGCCGGGTTGAAAAAGAAGTCGAACAAGGAACGATGTACACCGATTTTACGATGATCAAACCCGGAGCTTTGCATCGCGCTAACGGCGGTTATATTGTATTGCCGGTCGAAGACGTGTTGCGCAATCACATGAGTTGGGACGGCCTGCGGCGTGCATTGCGATCACAATCCATCGTGATCGAAGAAATTGCAGAAAGCCTCGGCATGAGCGTTGCCAAAAGCCAGCGGCCGCAACCGATCCGCCTCGACGTCAAAGTGTTGCTTGTCGGGCGTCCTATGTTTTATTATATGATGCATTCGTATGACGAAGAATTTCCCGAACTATTCAAAGTCAAAGCGGATTTTGATACAAGCATGCCGCGTACGGAAAATAATATCCGTGAATTCCTGATGTTTATTTCCATGCTGTGCCGGAAAGAAAATCTCAAACATCTCGACGCCGGGGCGGCGGCACGATTGCTCGAACACGCGTCGCGATTTGCCGATGACCAGGAAAAGCTCTCGACGCATTTCGGCGCCATTGCCGACGTTATCCGCGAAGCGCATTTCTGGGCTATTCAAGATCCATCGGCGCAAATCACCACTGCGCATGTGCGCAAAGCGCTCGATGAAAAAATTTATCGTTCCAATCTTGTCGAGGGACATATTCGGGAAATGATCACGCGCAAAATACTCGTGATTGATACGACGTCGGCCATTACCGGGCAGGTTAACGGTCTCGCCGTTATTCGCATGGGTGAATATGAATTCGGCCGTCCGAGCCGAATTACGGTTACGGTCACGCCCGGCACGGAAGGGATTGTCGATATCGAACGGCAGGTTGCTCTTGGCGGACCGATTCACAGCAAAGGTGTTTTGATCCTGAGCGGCTATCTCGCGCGGATGTTTGCGATCGACAAACCGCTGACGTTGTCAGCCAAATTAGTTTTCGAGCAAAGCTATGAAGGTGTCGACGGCGACAGCGCGTCATCAACGGAATTGTACGCTCTGCTTTCCGCGCTGGCGGATGTACCGATCCGGCAAGGCATTGCTGTGACCGGTTCCGTCGATCAATATGGTACGGTGCAGGCTATTGGAGGTGCCAATGAAAAAATCGAAGGTTATTTTGATATTTGCCGTGAGTTCGGGCTCACCGGCCAACAAGGCGTGATCATTCCGAAAACCAATCTCAAACACCTGATGTTGCGTGACGATGTAGTCGACGCCGTACGCGACGGGCTTTTTCACATCTGGGCCGTTTCGACGATCGCTGAAGGCATCGAAATTCTCACGGGCAAACCTTCCGGCGCAATCCGTAAAAACGGAAATTTTCCAAAAGGCAGTATTTTCGACCATGTCGAAAAGCGATTAAAAACCTTCCGTGAAAGTGTGAAAAAAACGGATAAGAAAAAGTCGGGTGGGAAGAAATAAAAAAAAATTAACTTCTTGTGCTAAAACCTCAGCGTAAAAACCGTTTCGATATTCGGGCGTGATTGCACGCCGATCGTGCCGCGATGCAGGCGCATGACTTGCCGTGAAAGCGCCAAACCAATGCCTGAACCCTCCTCTTTCGTAGTGAAAAACGGAATAAAAATTTTATCCATTGCTTCGTCGATAATACCGGGACCATTGTCAGCAACTTGGACCAGCACATGTCCGCGCTCGTCGAGACGCGCCGATAGTTTAATTTGCCGTTTGAGCTGTTTCTGCGTGGCCTGAATTGCGTTGATCAATAAATTGATCAGAACTTGCTCTACCAATTCCAGATCGGCCGTGATTTCCAGCGTCAGTGGTTCGATCGTCGATTGAAATTGGATTTTATTTTCAGTCAGCTTCGGACGCAGTAGTTGTTCCGCACGGTGAAACAATTCTTTCACAGCGAAAATGCGAAAATTCGGCGCCGGAATTTTAGTCAGATTTCGGTACGCCTCGACGAAGTGAATCAATCCTTCGCTGCGCTTTTGAATCGTTCCGAGCGCGCCATGGATATCCTGCATCGAATCCTGATCGACTTTTTCGCCGGAGTGTACGCGGCTGAATGAATGTGAAACCAGATCGTTGACCGTCGACGCGAGGGATGAAATCGGCGTGACGGAATTCATGATCTCATGCGTCAGTACGCGGATCAGATTTTGCCACGCTTCCATTTCCTTTTCTTCCAATTCGGTCTGAATGTTCTGGAGCGACACGAGCATGAATTTTTGTTCACGCAATTTAAATTCCGTTGCCGAAATAACCAGCTGTACCCATTCCGTGCCGTCATCGAATTTAACCAACGTACGTTGACCGGGTTTCAATTGAAAAAAAACATTTACAAGAGATTTATTCACCGTTTCGAGCGTTTTGATGTTTCGTAATGAAGGTTGATCCGGCGAAACAGCGACTTTGAATAAGCGGCGTGCGGCGTTATTGATCAGTTCGATATCGCCATCAGGCGTAAACGCAATAAGACCGACGGGTATGTGCTGCACAACGATTTGCAAGTAACGGAAACTCTCCTCACGCTCCGTCCGTGCTTTCCTGAAATCCATAATGATCTGTGAAAAAGCGGATTTGAGTTCGTCAAACGACGAGCCCCAGCCTGAACCGGTAAATGTCTGGGAAAAATCCTCGTGGCGTATGGATTCGAGAAACCGCGACAGGTCTCGGTTGGTTTTTTCTACAAAAATAATGAGCGCATAGATTTGATACACGATCGTCAGAGCAATCAAAGCGGTCGTGACGTATAACGTTGTCTGAGACAATAGGTAAAAAAACACATGCGTTGTCAACGCCAGAACGATGACGCGGATCGTGCAGAGAATGCGGAAGCGGTTATAAACCATATTTTTCAAGCCTGCGGTAAAGCGACGTGCGCGTCAGTCCGAGGTCTTTGGCCGCATGACTGACATTACCGCCGTGTTTACTCAGCGCTTTCCGAATCAGCGCTTTTTCAATTTCTTCTAAATTGTAGTCGTCGATCATCAAACCTTCGGCTTTGCCATGCGAAGCCGTCAGCAGGAAATCGTCTTGCTGTAATAGCGGTGATTCGCTCATGATCACGGCGCGTTCGATGGTATGTTGCAATTCACGAACATTGCCCGGCCACGAGTATTTTTCAAGCTTTTTCAGCGCGGCCACGTGCAAACTTTTTGAGGATTTTTGGTATTTTTTACAATACAGGGCGATAAAATGTTCGGCCAGCGCCGGCAGATCGTCGGCACGATCGCGCAGAGGCGGTAAAGCGATTTCGACCGTATTGATACGATACAACAAATCCTGTCGGAATTTTTTTTCACCAACCATAGCGTGGATCGGCAAATTCGTCGCGCATATCAACCGGATATCAATTGGAAATGATTTGTTCGATCCGATGCGCGTTACTTCCCTGTTTTGCAAAACGGTCAACAGTTTCGCCTGCATCGGCAAAGAGAGATTGCCGATTTCGTCTAGAAATAACGTTCCTCCCGATGCAATTTCAAATCGTCCCGCGCGGTCTTCTTTGGCGTCGGTAAAAGCGCCTTTTACATGACCGAAAAGTTCACTTTCAAACAATGTTTCGCTAATCGCACCCATGTCGACCGTAATAAAGACTTCTTTGGCGCGTAATGACTGCCGATGAAGCGCACGTGCGATCAGCTCTTTACCAGTTCCGTTTTCGCCAAGGATCAGTACATTAGCGTCTGTTTTGGCGACTTTCTGAATGGTGGAGAAAACCTGCAGCATAGCGCCCGCCCGCCCGATAATATCGTGAAAAGGCTGGTCGAGTTCGGCGGAAAGAAGTTCCTGCCGCGAGCGGAGGTTTTCCGCCTCGAGGCGTGATTGACGCAGATTCATGGCGGCCGATAACGTAGCGAGCAGTTTTTCGTTTTGCCACGGTTTCAGAACAAAATCCATTGCGCCTTCTTTGATCGCGCGAACGGCCATTTCTACGTCGCCATAAGCCGTGATCAGAATTACAACGGCTCGCGGATCGAGCTCTAAAATTTTATTCAGCCAGAAAAATCCTTCATAACCGCTGCTCACGTCGCGCGTAAAATTCATATCGAGCAGAATGACGTCGTAATTTTCATTCTTAAGCAGGACAGGAATTTGCTCGGGATTTTTTTCAGTCTGTACAACGCTGACATGTTGTTTAAGAAAAAGCCTTGCGGCTAAAAGAACGTCTTCGTCGTCATCGATGACAAGAATTTTGGTGGATTTTGGAAGCATAGAATTATTGATTCAGTTTCTCATTGACTCATTGATTCATTGCTTGGAAGTTCTTTGGGAGGCTGCAAAAATGGCCAGTAATTCATTGGCTTCCTTCAGGAGGTCTTTGAGCAAAAGTTCCTTTATAATTTTTGTATCAATCAGCATTTCAAGCCAAAAAACAGTTTCGTCAATTTCTTCGACGACAATACCCATTTTTGCAATAAATTCGGCTTTAGATCGGGCACGGCAAACCGCGCGATAATTGGCCGCAACCGATGTTCCAGAACGCAAAAGTTGTTTACCTATAACACGGCTTTCTTCCGTTTTAGGCAATGTCCTAAACAGCCGTACAATACGGATCGCAAATAATTTAGTTCGTTTTTTTAATTCTTCGGCTTTAAACATAAGCAAAAGTCACACTAAATTAATGAATCAATGAAACAATGCATCAGTGGCTCAATCTACTCTCGACCATGATACACGCATTCGCGAGATAATTGAAATGATTTTCCTGCACGAATCGGAGCACATCGGGATCTTCAGCGCCGGGTTGGATCCACACGTTCATCAATCCTTTTTCAAGGCATTCTTTCAGGACTTTCAGAGTTGCTGCCGGCGGCGTGACAAAATTAATGATGGTCGGTTTTTCGGGAATGTCGGTCAAGTTTTTGTAAGCTTTATCGCCGTCGACGGACGGACGCGTCGGATTAACCGGAAAAAGTTTAAATCCTTTTCGTTTCAAATCGCGGTAGATTACAGAGCCGTATTTTTCCGGGTGATCATTGGCGCCAACAACGGCGATCGATACGTCCGGTTCTTTGAGCAATTCCGTAATATCTTTCATGTATGGCCTTTAGCTTTTACTGAATGATTGAGCGCAATGTAAGCAAGATGGAATTTAAAAAAAAATCCTTTTATTGGAATGATGAAAATTTGTTGTTTAAGTGACCGGTTTTTGTTTATCTTGGGAAGCTTACACATGACCTGGCTATTTTTAACACGCATAATTTTAACAAAAAAAATGATTCATGGCATTTTCCCGTAGAGGACTTTCCACAATTCGGACCAAGCTTTCGCTCTTGGTTACCCTGATCATCGGCGTGATTTCGGTTTTTATTTTTGTTTTCTTTCCGACGCGCCTTGAAGATCAGGCGATTCGTTCTATCAAAGCCAAGGCGCAGAGCATCGGTGAAATGGTAGCGTTCAGCCTTTCCGGATCGATCCAGACTACGGATACCAGCGTTATTTATTCAACCATCCAGGTAGCCCGTCAGAACGAAGACCTTGTTTACATGATCATAATCAATAATACCGGTAAAGCGCTGGGAATTTTTAACCGCGAACTCGCCAATCAATACAATTTTGATCATCCTACGCATCATAACATAATTTCTAACGACGGAAAATTGTACCAAGGTATGACCGTCGTTTATAAAGACGGGAAAAAAATCGGACGTGTGTTTGTCGGTATTTCTTTGGAGAGTATCCGCGCGGAAATCGATCAGAGCCGTACGACGATTACCACTGTTAGTATGTTGATTTTCGTTATCGGTATGATCGCCGTTTTTACGATCAGTACGGCCGTAACGAGTCACCTCGGGCAAATGGTCGCAACAGTTGAAAAAGTTTCCAACGGCGATCTTTCTCACCGCGCCCCGACGTATTATAACGATGAAGTTGCCCAGCTGGCCAGTGCGTTCAACGAGATGGTGGACAATCTTGAGGTAGCGTACAAACAACTTGAAGAGATCAACCGCAATCTCGAAAAACGTATCGACGAGCGCACCAAAGCTTTACAAAAAGAAGTTAACGAACGTAAACAGACCGAAGAAGCTTTGCGCAAGAGCGAAGCCAAAACGCAGGCACTGCTCAACGCTATTCCCGATTTGATGTACCGTCTGCGCCATGACGGCATCATGTTCGATTTCCGCGTTCCAAAAGATTTCGGCGTGGTGGTCACGAGCGGCCAGATTCTCAGCGCGGCTGAAAAGACGATGCAATACGTCGAAAAAGCGCTTGAAACCGCTGAAATGCAGGTTTTCGAATATCAGATCGAAGTGGACGGCCGTGTACGCGATCACGAGGCCCGGATCGTTGTCAGCGGCGTAGACGAAGTGTTGGCGATCGTGCGCGACATCACCGAACGGAAACATCTTGACCGCGAATTGATTTCCGCCCGCGAAGCTGCTTTGGCTGCGGCCCGGCTCAAGTCGGAATTTTTAGCGAACATGAGCCACGAAATCCGTACGCCGATGAACGGCGTGATCGGTATGACCGGATTGCTGATGGAAACGGAATTGAGCGCGGAACAGCGCAGTTTCGTCGAAACCATCCGGGTCAGCGGCGAAACGCTTCTCACGATCATTAATGACATTCTGGATTTCTCAAAGATCGAATCCGGCAAGATGGAATTGGAAGAACAGCCTTTCGATCTGCGGAGTTGCATCGAAGATACATTCGATCTTTTTGCGTCAATGGTTGCCGAAAAACAATTAGAATTACTTTATTTCATCGAACCGGATGTACCGACGTTTGTTGTCGGCGACGTGACAAGAGTCCGGCAGATCCTGGCGAATCTTGTCAGCAACGCCGTTAAGTTTACTCCCAAAGGTGAAATTTTCCTCAATGTTAAGAAAATCAAACAAACCGGCGCGGCCCAAGAGCTTCAATTTTCGCTGAAAGATACGGGGATTGGCATTCCCACCAACAAGATGGACCGCCTTTTCAAATCGTTTTCACAAGTCGATTCATCCACGACGCGTCAATACGGCGGTACCGGATTGGGACTTGCGATTTGTAAACGGTTATCCGAACTCATGGGCGGGCGCATGTGGGCGGAAAGCGTCGAAGGCAAGGGATCGGTTTTTTCATTTACGCTCAAAACAGCCGTTGCGCAAAAATCTTCGGATGACCGTAAAGCCGGTCGTGTGACGGAACTGGACGGCAAATCGGTACTCATCGTGGATGACAACGAGACGAATCGCAAAATTTTGTCAACGCAATGCCAGCATTGGGGACTTGTTGCCAAAGCTACGGCTTCCGGTCAGGAAGCCGTCGATTGGCTGAAAAACCGTGAATCGTTTGATCTGGCCATCATTGATATGCAGATGCCGCAAATGGACGGACTCATGTTGGGCAAAGCGATTCGCGAATTGCGCACGGAAGAACAAATGCCGATGATCTTGCTGACGTCGCTCGGAAAAAACGAACGCAGCGTCAAAGAAGCCAAAGAGATTTTTCAAGCGTATGTTTCCAAACCGATCCGTCAATCGCAATTTTTTGATATGCTGATGAATACGCTTGCCGGGGCCAAAGCCATTCCGGAAACTCTCGAACAACCCGTTCACACGGATGACAAAACCGTCGAGCTGCGTCCGTTGCGGATTCTCGTTGCCGAAGACAACGTCGTCAACCAGAAAGTTGCGCTTCGGATTTTGAAGCAGATCGGGTATCTTGCCGACGTGGTAGGCAACGGCATTGAAGCTGTCGACGCGCTCAAACGGCAGCATTACGATCTCGTATTCATGGACATGCAGATGCCGGAAATGGATGGACTCGAAGCAACGCGTCATATTGTCGAAAACTGGCCGACCGATACCCGTCCGAAAATCGTCGCCATGACGGCCAATGCGATGCAAGGCGACCGCGAACGGTGCATTGAAGCGGGCATGGATGATTACATCAGTAAACCGATCCGGCTGGAGGAAGTTTCAGCTGCGCTGGCGAAATGGGGCCACGCGATCAAGCCTAAAATTGAACCGGCTCATCACGAACTCAAGCGCCCGAATAAGATTGTCGATGCCCGTACGATCGATGGATTGAAGAGCCTTGCTACCGAAGACGATCCGAGTTTTTTCCAGGATATCATTGCCATGTTTCTCCGTCAAGCTCCGTCCTTGATTGCTCAAATCAAAAAACATGCAGAAGCTGACGATACAACCAATCTTTCCATGGCTGCGCATAATCTGAAAGGCGCTTGCGGCAATATCGGCGCACGGTATATGGCCGATTTGTGCGAACACATTGATCAATGCGGCCGCAAAAAGGATCTTTCTAAAATCCGTTCTATGATCGAAGAATTGGAAAAAAATTATTACGACACCATCGTGGAATTAGAAAAACTGGCTTAGATGTTTTCTCGATTTCACATGTTTTGATTTTTCAATCCGCATAATCTCATCCACATTCCCAGACCTCGGCGTTCCTCAGAAAATCACTGTCCGAAATCGGACACTCATCGTGCGATAGCGAACATTTCTTCTAAACCTTCGTAGTGTTAAATCATTAATAAATAATCACATTTTTTGGGCATGGGAATTGAGTTTGCATTGCCCGGATTAATTGTCTTTAGTCATTACAAAACATGGAATTGGATTAAACATGGATCGTAAAATTGAAAAAAAGAATTGGACGCCGAAAAAGATTGCAATCTTTGGGGGTGGCGGACTTCTGTTCATCTTTGTTTTTTACACATTTCTTTTCGGCGACACGTCGTCAAAGCTGAACGTCGAAGTTGAAAAAATTACTTTGGCCAAGGTCACGAAAGGTCCTTTCCAGGAATTTATTCCTGTAACGGGTAACGTGCTTCCGATCAAGACGATTTATCTCGATGCGATGGAAGGCGGACGCGTTGAAAAATTATTCATCGAAGAAGGTACGATCGTGAAAGAGGGTGAAGAGATCCTCAAACTGACCAACACGAACCTCCAGATGGATGTGATGTTTCGCGAAGCGCAGCTGTTCGAACAGATCAATAATTTGCGCAACACCCGTTTGGCGTTCGAACAAAACCGCATCCGCAATAAAGGCGATCTGATCGATTTGGAATATCAGATTCAACGGTGGAAACGGAACTACGATGTTCAAAAAGGTTTGCTTCCTCAAAACCTGACGTCGCAGCAGGAATATGAACAGGCGCGCGATGAATATCAGTATGCCGTTAATCGCCGGGATCTTTTGATCGAGAGCATGCATTCCGATTCCATTTTACGCGCCACGCAAATGCAATCGCTCGAAGCATCGATCCAGCACATGCAAACCAACCTGAATGTCATCAAAGAAAATCTCGCTAACCTCACGATTCGTGCCCCTGTCAACGGACAATTAACTTCACGTAACGCTGAACTTGGTGAATCCAAACGTTCCGGTGACCGCTTAGGCCAAATCGACGTGCTCGACGGATTTAAAGTGCGGGCAGGGATTGATGAACATTATATCGCGCGCATACAGATCGGACAATCGGGCGAATTCGATTTCGCCGGCAAAACTTATATTTTAATTATCAAAAAAGTTTATCCGGAAGTCAGTAACGGCCGGTTTGAAGTCGATATGGAATTCCAGGGTGAAGCGCCCAAAGATATCCGCCGCGGCCAGACGTTGCAGATCCGTCTGGAACTCGGCGATCTTGCCGAAGCCGTGCTGGTACCGCGCGGAGGATTTTATCAGAAGACCGGCGGGCAATGGATTTTTGTCGTCGATCCTTCGGGTGATTTTGCCATTAAGCGTCCGATCAAACTCGGCCGGCAGAATCCCCAGGTTTTTGAAGTCATCGATGGGTTGTATCCGGGCGAACAAGTGGTGACATCGTCGTACGACAGTTATGGCGATATAGATAAATTAATGCTGAAACAAAAATAACTTCCAAAAAAGTCATTACAAACACACTAACCAAATAAAGGAATTCCGTCATGATCAAAGCACGAAACCTTCAAAAGCTGTACACCACGGACGAAGTGGAAACAACAGCGTTGAACAACGTTAATTTCGAAATCAACAACGCCGAATTTGTGGCTATCATGGGACCTTCAGGCTGCGGTAAATCCACTCTGCTCAACGTCATCGGGTTATTGGACAATCCGAGCAGCGGCGAATATTATTTTCTCGACAAAGAAGTTTCAAAATTCACCGAACGCCAGCGTTCCAATATGCGCAAAGCCAATATTGGTTTCGTTTTCCAAAGTTTCAATTTGATCGATGAATTGACGGTATTCGAAAACGTCGAATTGCCCTTACTCTATCTTGGTATGACATCGGGTGACCGCAAAAAACGCGTCGAAGAAACACTGGAGCAAATGCAAATCGCCCATCGCCGCAATCACTTTCCACAACAATTATCCGGCGGTCAGCAACAGCGTGTGGCTGTATCGCGTGCCGTCGTTGCCAAACCCAAACTCATCCTTGCTGACGAACCTACCGGTAATCTCGATTCTGCGCACGGTGAAGAAGTCATGCGGCTTTTAACGGATCTGAATCAGGCCGGAACGACCATCGTTATGGTGACGCACTCGCCATCGCACGCGGAATACGCCGGACGGGTTATTCATCTTTTCGACGGACACATTGTGACCGAAAATATGAAAGAAGCCGCAAAAATTTAATCCGAATCACTTCTTTATTCAGGAGTCATTTTTATGTTAAAAAATTATCTCCGGACAGCGGTACGTATTTTATGGCGCAACCGTCTGCATACAGGTATTAACATTCTTGGCTTATCGATGGGCATCGGTGTCTGCCTGACCATTTTTGTTTTTATCTATACGTTCCTGGACCAGGATACCTTTCACGCCAATGCCGCCGATATCTACATGATCGGTCACATTAAGTCGGTGAACAACGGTGAAGAAAGATGGGGCTTTACCCCGGCTGCCCTGGGACCTTCAGTCAAAGCGCAAGTGCCCGAAGTCAGACGTTCCGTTCGAATTGATAACTTCGATGCATCGGTGCGTTACGGAGATAATGTTTTTAAAGAATTAGTATGGTTAGCCGACCCTGGTTTTTTCGATATGTTTACGTTTCCATTGGTGGAAGGCGATGCCAACGCATTGGAAGATCCAAGCGCCATTTTTCTGAATGAGGAGACGGCCAATAAATATTTTGGAAAAGAACAAGCGCTTGGTAAAACGATGACGGTGCGGTTCGATCAAACCCACAAATACGATCTCGTGGTTCGCGGAATTATTCGTAAAGCGCCCCGGAACGCCAGTTTCAGTTTTGCGTTACTGGCCGGATATAAATTAGTCGAAGCACTTACTCCAAAAGCGAATGGATGGGATTATGGGGTAGCAGCCACGTTTCTTCAACTTGCGCCGGGCAGTAATGCGCGATCGGTCGAATCAAAAATTCAAAGTAACATCGCGACCTATAATGCGGTCAACCCCGACCGGTTGTACAAAGCTTTTTACATCGACAACGTACTCGATCTTGCTAAAAATTCCAATCGTACCCGTGGTGACATTTCCCGCGGTGCCAATCCAACCGGCCTGATAGCGCTGTCGATTATTGCTGCGCTGCTGATGCTGATGGCGTGCTTTAATTTCATGAACAACATGATTGCCGGTTCGGCCCGCCGTTTTAAAGAAATCGGCGTTCGTAAAGTTTTGGGCGGGCAAAAACGCCAGTTGTTACTCCAATTTTTGGGTGAATCGCTGATTGTATCGTTTTTGGCGTTGGTTATCGGCCTCGGATTAGCCGAAGCGGCGTTTGCGCCGTTTATGAATACGTTGATCGACGGACATTGGATCGCGTTCGATATTTTTTCCGATTATCCCCTGCTGATGTTCATGGGATTGCTCATAGCCGCAATAGGTATAATTTCAGGATTATATCCTTCTCTTTATATGAGCACGTTCCAGCCGGTTAAAATTTTCCGCGACCTCCAGCGGGTGACGAGTAACAAATTCATGACACGTATCTTGGTGGTTTTGCAGTTTGCCATTTGTTTGTTTGCCATCGTTGCGGCTATCGTTTTCAAAATCAATAACGATTATTTCACATCGTTGGATCTGGGCTTCAAAGGCGATCAGGTTGCGGTATTAAATTTTAATTCCAACGAGGAGTATGAGCGTTTTGAAGCAGCGATACTGCGTACGCCGGGTGTGGAACAAATTTCAGGCTCTATCCACCAGGCCGGCCGGAGTCAAAGCGTAGGTATGACGGCAGAAGCTGAAGGTAAAACTTTCCAATCCAATTTAATGCGTGTAGGCGCCGGTTATATTGAAACGCTCGGCATTCGCATCGTAGAAGGACGCAGCTTTGACCCCGCGCTGAAAACCGATGAAGAACAAAGCGTGATGATCAATCAAACGCTCGCTTCTCAATTGGGCTGGCAGCAACCGGTCGGCAAGATTATCCGCATTGAAGGAAAAGAATGTACTGTGATTGGAGTGGCCGGCGATTTTTATACCCGTACGTTCATGCGACCGGTCGAACCGACGCTGATGAAAGTGATACCCAAATCGGCTTATCGGCTGATGTCGATTAAAATGCAATCCAATAATGCTGCAGAAGTCGTGGATGCAATGAAAACAGAATGGAAAAAGCTGATGCCTGACACACCGTTTGAATTGAGTTTTCAGGATCAGGTGTTTGAAGAAGATTTTGTAGAGAATGAAAATATTAAAAACATGTTTATTTATGTTGCTGTGATGACGATGATCATTGCTGCGATGGGGCTTTTCGCACTTGTGTCGATGAATATTGCGCGCCGTACAAAAGAGATCGGTATTCGCAAAGTTCTCGGTGCATCCGCACCGCATATTATGAACCTGGTCAATCGGGAATTTTATGTGCTGATCATTGTCGCAGCCGCGTTGATATTTCCGGTTGCGTACATCGCACTCAACGGTCTAATGAATAGTGTTTTTAGTTCCCATGCGCCGATCACGGTGGTTCCGTTTATTAGCGCAATTGTAGCCATGCTGCTGTTGGCTGTCTTGACTGTCGGTTCGCGCGTTTACAGGATAGCCACCGAAAATCCGGTCGAAGCATTGCGCTATGAATAGATTTTAAATCAAAATGTTATGAGATATTAAGGCTGATTATGATCAAGAATTATTTCAAAACCGCGTTGCGCAAATTAAGCCGCAATAAAAACTACGCCCTTATTAATATTGCCGGTCTTTCGATTGGGATAACCTGTGCTTTGTGTATTTATCTGATCATTCAGCACGAATTGAGCTACGATGCTTTTCACACAAACAAAGATCGTATTTATCGGGTAAATACGGTCTGGTACCGTGACGGAGAAGTCGGCCGTAACGGCGCATCGCAATTTCCGCTCGGTGCGGCCATTCGCTCGCATTTCAGCGATGTGACGGTCACTACCATTAATTACGAAGCCAGCGGTTTGTTTACGATACCGGACGGCGCCAACGTTCCCAAAAAATTTGCCGAAGAACAAGGCGTTGCCTATGTCGAACCGGAATTTTTCAAAATTTTCGATACGCAATGGATTCAAGGCGAACCGACTTTACTGAAAGAGCCTTACACGGTGGTATTGAGTCAGAATATTGCAAAAAAATTTTTCGGAGCGGAAGATCCGATCGGCAAAACGATCAAGCTCAATAATAATGACAATCTGACCGTCGTCGGCCTCATGGTAGATCCTCGTTTGAATACAGATTTTCCTTTTACAGTTTTTATTTCTTTCAGCACGCAACGTGCTGCTGCGCGTAACCGGAATTTGGAGCAATGGGGCGCGACCATGAGCAACGTCAATACGTATATGCTTGCTCCGGAAAATTGGGACGCCATGGATTTCAATACGCTTGTAACAAACATGGCTAAACCTTTTCTCGATGAGCGTCGGCGCAATGAACGCGGGTATGAAGTTCAACCTTTGAGTGAAATTCATTTTACTCCGGAAACCGACAGTTACACACATACGACGTCACGATCCAGTATTTGGGCCTTATCGATTATCGGATTATTTCTCGTTGCGACCGCCTGCATTAATTTTGTCAATCTTGCGACCGCGCAGGCTATTACACGCGCCAAAGAAGTTGGCGTGAGGAAAGTGCTGGGAGCGTTTCGCACACAACTCCTTGTTCAATTTATTAGCGAAACATTTTTGATAACGATTTTATCCGGTATCATCGCCATTGGGCTGACGGAATTGGCTGTTCCTCTGCTGAACAGCAGTTTTGATTTTCATCTGCAATTCAGTTTTATCGGCAATGCGTACTTGTGGCTGTTTCTTGCGAGTCTGATCGCGTTCATCAGTATCGGGTCGGGATTTTATCCGGCAATTATTTTAGCCGGTTATCAGCCGGCGACCGTTTTGAAAGGCGGACAAGCTTCGTCGGCGACCGGCGGCTTGTGGGTGCGCAAAGGCCTCGTCATTTTACAATTTATGATAGCTCAGGCGTTGATCATCGGCACGATTGTTGTGTTCGAACAAATGCAATTATTTCGCAAAACCGATATGGGATTTGTCAAAGACGCTATCGTTATTGCGGATGTGCCGGTAAAGGATAAATCACGCATGGAGCTATTGAGAACAGAGCTAATGAAACAGCCGGGGATTCAGAATGTGTCGTTTGGATTTGCCGCCGCTGCGTCAACGACTCATTGGACGTCGTTAATGGTTTATAAAGATGCTCCTACTGCTCCTGTCGAAATGATCTCTGACATGCGGATCGCGGATGAAAATTATATTTCTACGTATGGCCTTAAACTACTGACCGGCCGGAATTACACCATGAGCGATACGATTCATGAATTGGTGATCAACGAAGCGGCGGTGGCCAAAATGGGATTGACTAATCCGGCTGACGCTGTGGGCAAAACATTGTATGTGTTCGGTGAAGACCCAAGGCCTATAGTTGGAGTGGTTAAAAATTTTAATATGACCTCTCTTCATTCGACAATCGAGCCCATGATCATGTCTCCTCAGATACGCAGTTATAATATCATGAGCGTCAAAATCACTATGGAAAATGCCAAAGAGCTTTTGAGTGAAATTGAATCCGCCTGGTCTAAAGTATATCCCGAATTTGTTTATGATTACAGTTTTCTTGACGAAACGATTCAGCGATTTTATGAGGATGAACAACGTACATCGAGGCTCTTTACTATTTTCGCATCGATCGCCATTTTCATCGGCTGTCTGGGTCTGTTTGGTCTTGTTTCCTTCATGGCCGCTCAGCGTACAAAAGAAATCGGCGTTCGTAAAGTTCTAGGGGCGAGTATGGCGGACATTCTGATAATTTTTGGAAAAGATTTTGCGCAACTCATTTTGATAGCTTTTGTTATTGCCGCGCCGATAGCCTATTTCACAATGAGCGAATGGTTGCAGGATTTTGCGTACCGTATTACGATAGGTCCAGGTGTATTTGTCACCGCGATGGTCTTCGCTGTAGC
The DNA here is from genome assembly GCA_019695335.1 of bacterium. Classification (NCBI taxonomy): domain Bacteria; species bacterium. The sequence goes on along the minus strand of JAIBAF010000036.1, from coordinate 20,265 downwards.
GATCGCTGCCGTGACGGTGAGTTACCGGGCTATTCGCGCCGCAACCGCCAACCCGGTGGATGCATTGAAATATGAATAGGATCAGGATTAAAAGTTTCATATCCGAAAAGGAATCAACGAATGATTAAAAATTATTTCAAAACCGCATTACGAAAACTGAACCGCAATAAAAGTTATACGCTTATCAATGTACTCGGATTGTCGCTTGGTATTACTTGCGCCTTGATGATTTTCCTGATCGTTCGATTTGAATTGACGTTCGATGATTTTCATTCTAAAAAAGATCGTTTATACCGGGTTAATACCGACCGCTCTCACCCCGATGGTATATTGTATGATTTTGGTACGCAATCGCCGCTCGCTCCGGCTCTGCGCACCGATTTTCCTGATATCGAGAAAGTTACGGTATGTGAATTTAGACGCTCCGGTCTCATTACGATTACGGAAGATAATGGAGCGCCGAAGAAATTTCAGGAAAACGAAGGCATTGTTTACATCGAGCCGGAATTCTTTGATATGTTCGATTTCGGATGGAAAATCGGTTCGCCAGGTAATTCTTTGTCTGAACCTAATAGTGTAGTTCTTGCAGAAGAAATAGCCACCAAATATTTTCCGGGTGAAGATCCGATCGGGCATGTCATCCGCATGGACAATGAACGCGATCTTAAAGTGACCGGCGTGATAAAAGATTTTCCTACCAATTCGGATTTCCCTTTCAAAATCCTGATTTCGTACGCGACGTTGCGCAGTATCGGTAAAACGGGCAGCGGCTTTGATATTACAAGCTGGAACAATACGAGTAGTAACGTCAATACATTTGTGCTACTTCATGAAAACAACAGCCCGTCTGAATTAGAAGGCCGTCTCCCTCAATTTGTTAACAAGTATTTCAAAAACGATAATCCTGCCGAAGTGCGGGTTTATCATTTGCAACCATTGTCGACGATCCATTACGATACACGATACGGCAATTTTTCCGATCGCACAACGAGTGTAAGTTCTTTGCTGGCGCTTGCCATCATCGGCGTATTTTTGATCGTTACGGCGTGTATTAATTTCATCAATCTTGCCACGGCTCAAGCCGTTACGCGTTCGCGCGAAGTCGGCGTGAGAAAAGTACTGGGAGCCCAACGCACTCAATTGATCGGTCAATTGCTTGGAGAAACGTTTATCATTACATCCTTGGCTGCTATCGTGTCTATAGTTTTGACGGAGGTGTTTTTTTCATTTCTGACCGAAGCGCTGGAATTGAAAGTTACTTTTCATCCTTTTACTGATTCGATAATACCGGTTTTTTTACTTACGGTTATTGGTTTTGTGACGCTTCTATCAGGACTTTATCCGGCTTTTGTGCTGTCGCGTTTTCAACCGGCGATTGCTCTCAAAGGAAAAATTACTTCTCATCACAGCGGAGGGATCTATTTACGTAAGGGATTGGTCGTTTTGCAGTTTGCCATTACACAGACACTCATTATCGGAACATTTATTGTAATGATGCAGATGCAGTTCCTGCAACAAATGGATCTTGGATTTAATAAAGAAGCGGTCGTAACCGTACCGCTGCCGACCAATGAAAAAATCAAATTAGAAAGTCTTCGCGCTCAATTGACCAATACTCCCGGTATTAAAGATTTTTGTTTTGGCTACTCCGGCGCGGCATCGGGTAATCGCTGGACATCCAATTTTCGTTATAATGACGGAAAAGAAATTCAAAAGCATAACGCCGATATCAAAACGGCTGACGATCATTTCATTCCGACTTACAGCCTGACTTTATTAGCGGGGCGCAATTTGTCGGCCAGCGATACCGTAAAAGAATTCGTCGTCAATGAAGCAACGGTTCGAAAACTTGGAATGGCTACACCGCAGGATGCTATTGGTAAAGTCATCAATTTCTGGGCAGGAATGGATATACCAATTGTCGGCGTCGTGAAAGATTTTAATATGAATTCTTTGCATGAAAATATGTCGCCATGCCTGATCACGTCACGCAGGAACAGCTATTACGAAGCCAGTTTTAAAATCGCGATGAATTCGAGCCACGAGGTCATGGCTCAAATTGAAAAAGCATGGAGCAATGTTTATCCCGAATATGTTTTTGAACGTCACTTTATTGACGAGACTCTTCACGACTTTTACAAACAGGAAGAAAAAGCATCCAATCTCTTCCGTATTTTTTCAGGAATAGCCATTTTCATAGGTTCAATGGGTCTGTTTGGACTGATTTCTTTTATTGCTACACAACGAACAAAAGAAATCGGAGTTCGGAAAGTCCTTGGCGCGGGCGTATCGGATATCCTGATGATGTTCGGAAAAGAATTCGTGCAATTGGTTGTGATCGCGTTTGTCTTTGCGGCGCCTATTGCTTATTTCACAATGAACGGCTGGCTCGAAGATTTTGCCTACCGGATTGCGATTGGTCCCGGGGTTTTTGTTATGTCCATTACGTTTACACTTGCAATCGCTGCATTGACTGTAGGGTATCGCGCGATTCGTGCCGCTACGGCCAATCCCGTCGACGCATTGAAATATGAATAAAATCGTAAAGCTAATTACAGTCAAAGTATGATCAAAAACAGCTTTAAACTTTTTTTTCGGACGTTGCTGAAAAATAAAATTTTTTCGGCGATCAATATTTTTGGTTTGGCGATTGGCATTGCTTCATGCGTAATTATCGCAAAGTACGTTTATGATGAAATGACGTTTGATAGCTACCATGTTAATGCCGATCGGCTGTACAGGATCGAAGAAGATAATTGGGCTGCCGGCCGTATGGCGCTCGGACCGTATATCCGCAATAATTTCCCTGAAGTCGAGCAGGCTGTGCGGTTTTATAAGATCCCAAGAAATATTTTTACCAATGGCGATCAGCATTTTATAGAAAAAAAAGGTTTTTACACCGACGCTTCCATTTTTGAGGTTTTTTCATATTCAGTCATTGCTGGCGACCCGAAAACGGCGCTTAATGCCCCTAACTCTATCGTACTCACCCGCGCATTGGCATCCAAATACTTTGGTGATGAAAATCCGATCGACCGGAGCTTGAAATTAGGAGCCAATTCCACCGAATACAAGATTACCGGCGTTATGGATAATGTTCCATCGAAGTCGCATTTCACTTTCGATTACCTCGTTTCCATGAGTACGTTGCAAATTCCTGAAGACAATGTACGAGTGCAATGGGGGATCAGTATTATGTACACGTATCTTCTGATCAAACCGGGTGTCGACGTTGCTGCGTTGGAGAAAAAGGTCGCGAAAACTCTTGATGAACGGGATTTAACACTTTTCGGAGGCTCAACTCAACCATCGACCGTAAAACTTCAGCCGATTGAAAATATCCATCTGTATTCAAAGTGTGAAAAAGAAATCGAGCCGGGCAATGACTCATCCAATTTATTAATTCTGACCAGCGTCGCTTTTTTTATTCTGGCGACGGCTGTTTTCAATTTTGTTAACCTGGCAACAGCCGGATTTATGCGACGTGCCAAAGAAGTCGGTCTTCGGAAAACATTTGGGGCATTGCGGGATCAGGTTATCCGCCAATTTCTGACTGAATCGATTCTGATGGCGCTTAGTGCCGCAGTATCGGCGTTAATTTTGATCGAAATCCTGACGCCATTTTTGTCCGATACGATTACCATTCGATCGGGTATTCAATCGTTATTTGAACCGATGGCTTTAGTGTATTTTGCCGTATTTAGTCTGTTAGTGGGATGCGTTGCGGGATTATTTCCGGCGTTGTTTCTTTCGAAATTTCAGCCGGCCCATATTTTGAAACAAAACGTTATGGATTCTCAAACCATCGGTGTGCGCGGTTTGAAGAAAACACTTTTAGTGCTTCAATTTGTTATTTCGACCATACTGATCATCGGTTCCAGTATTGTTTACAAACAGCTCGAATTTATTCAGAATAAAGATATCGGATTAGACAAAGAACAAGTATTGATCATTCCTGCAAGCCAGATCGCTCAACCTGATTACAATACTTTCAAAAATATTTTGTCGCAAAATCCGGCGGTTTCTAATGTTTCGGCATCGCTGACTATTCCAAGCGAGCGTGTGATGATCGAACTGCTTCGTCCGGAAGCAGCCGAAAAACCCGAATATGCTTTACGGGTTATCGTTTCAGACTTTAACTTTGTTGAAACTTTCGGTATGCGAATGGCCGAAGGAAGAAGCTTTTCAACAGCTTTTCCATCAGACTCACTCGGAGCATTCTTAATTAATGAAAAAGCCAAAGCGCTTTTTGGCTATACCGATCCAGTCGGTAAAAACGTCGAATTCCCGGGTTTTCAGCGCAGTGGGAAAATCGTCGGTGTGGTTAAAGATTTTAATTTTGCTTCCTTACACAACGATGTCGAACCGGCGGCGATTCATTTAAATCCGGTTTCCAATCTTTACAGTTATATATCGGTTCGTCTGACGGCCAATTCAATCCAGGAAACATTACAGTTTATTGGCAAAACATGGGAAAGCCTCCGGCCCAACGTTCCGTTTGAATATTATTTTCTCGACGATTCGTTTGCTGCGTTATACCAATCTGAAATGAAACTGCAGGCTCTGGTAAGGATTTTTACCTTGATGGCGGTAGTGATCGCTTGCCTCGGATTATTCGGATTGGTTTCGCTGACCGTGGAGCAACGTACGAAAGAAATCGGTATTCGCAAAGTTCTGGGCGCCGGCATTCATGACATTTTATTCCTGGTTTCAAAAGATTTTCTTTTTTATGTCATCATAGCCAACATGATCGCGTGGCCGCTGATCTATTACGTCATGTACCGCTGGCTGGAAAATTTCAGTTATCGCGTTGACATTCCATGGTCTGTTTTTGTCGCAACGCTCGGATTGTCGCTGTTTCTGGCTCTGGTGACGATCAGCTATCGTGTCGTCAAGGCTGCAGTCGTCAACCCAATTCATTCTATTAAATATGAATGATCGTTTTTAATGTCCATGATTTTAGAAAGGAATTTTAGATGCGCTATAAAATATTTCTCTCCCTGCTTACTCTTTTGATCACGGCCGCTGCTCATGGCTATGCGGCTGACAACGGTTTCCAAGGCACTTGGGAAGCTGTTTTCAGCGGCAGCGAAATTTCATTGACCATGAGGCGGCCTGATCAAAGAGAGTCTATGACAACGTTTCAAGGGATTTCCTACAGCCGTTTTAAAGGCCTTGACAAATCCAAAGCCAGACACGACGACGGTGAAATTTCTTTTACCATGCCTTTTAAACAGGGCACGGTTTATTTTACCGGGGAATGCCGCAAGGGTAAAGCTTCCGGTAAGTACGTATTTGTTCCTGATGAGGCGTTTGCGATGAATCTGAGCAAATGGGGTTACAAGAACGTCAAAGACAGTGAGATTTTTGATTTGGCCGTCTGCGATGTAGAAACGGATTACGTCGAAACATTGGCTCCTTTAGGATACCGTCTTTCGGAAGTCGTTCAATTCGGCATTCATGGAATCAAAAAGGATTTTATTGAAAATGCCAAAAATGAAGGCTGCGATGTAGACGCCATAGTTCAACTTGGGATTCACGGTATTAAACCGTCGTTCATCAAAGATATGGATGGCTTATCGGATAATCTCGATGAAACAATTCAATACGGGATCCATGGTTTGAAACCTGCTTACATCCGGGAAGCCAAAGCGCTCGGCTTTGATACCGATGAAATTGTTCAAATCGGCATTCACGGTGTACGACCGGATTTTATCAAAGATATGAAAGCCATGAGTTATTCCGTCGATGAAGCCATACAATTTGGCATTCATGGCCTTCGCTCAAGCTTCATCCGTGAAATGAGTGACAAAGGTTTTTCCGTTGAAGATATTGTGCAATTCGGCATTCACGGACTCCGTCCTGGCTTTGTCAGTGAAATGAAAGAACTTGGTTTTACGACTGACGAAATTGTTCAGATGGGTATTCACGGAATCACGGCATCCAAAGTGCGTAAAATGAAAGATGCCGGAATGAAAAACGAAGCAATCATTGATGTATTGACGGAATGGTAACACAGAACAGCAGTATGGTCAAAACTGTAATAAAAATAGTTTAACCGTACTTTCTTCATGGAGGTCCGATGTTTGACAATTATGTAAAAGTAGCGCTGCGCAATTTGCGTCGTAATCCAATGTACGCCTCGATCAATATTCTAGGTTTAGCAATTGGTATTGCTTGCGCCACGTTTGTGGCGATCTATGCGATGAATGATATCAGCTATGATACATTTCATGCGAAAGCCGATAGAATATATCGAGTCGTTGGAGTTGCCGAGTCACCTAATCTCGGGACCTATCACAACGCTGTAACACCCGCGCCACTGGTTCCAGCAGTGTTGGATGATGTGCCGGCCATCGAACAAGCGTTTCGTTTGTACAATTTCAATTCGACGCTTTGTTCGGCAGGCGAGAAGCGTTTTATCGAAAGCGGCATTGTCGTGTGCGATCCTGCGGTATTAAAAGTACTCGACATTGAATTTATTTCGGGGGATAAGACCACGGCGCTGGCAAAACCCTATTCACTTATCATCGATGAAGAAACTGCAAAAAAATATTTTGGTTCCGAAGCAGCCGTAGGCCATACTATCACGTTGGAGCACCCGGGTGGAACTGATGTATATGAAATAACTGCTGTGATGAAGAATTATCCGGGTAATTCGAGCTTGGTCTTTTCGATGTTGATGCCAATTCCCGTGGGCGCGCAAGAACCGGCTTATTTTGCATCATGGAATGCAAACGCCTTGGCGTCGTACGTGCTGTTGCAAGAAGGTGCTTCACGAGAAGAAGTGGAAAAGCAAGTAACGGCGACAAGGAGGAAACATCTTCAGCCGGATCCAACCGATAAGTTGTACTACTACTTGCAGCCGTTCTTGGACATCCATTTGTATTCAGGACAGTTGCTCTATCAACCAATGAATAATAACCAAGGCAATATTAATACGTTAGCGCTCTTTCTGGCAATCGGAGTGTTTATTCTTGTTATTGCAATCATTAACTATGTGAACCTTGCCACTGCACGATCGCTGCGGCGAGCAAAAGAAGTCGGCATCCGTAAAGTGCTTGGTTCCAGCCGTGGGAGGCTTATAACTCAGTTTATTATCGAAGCCGTCATTCTGGCCTTTCTGGGGTTGTTTTTTTCTCAGATAATAGTAGAAGCATTGTTTCCGGCCTTCAAATCTGTTATGGGTGGAAAAATTCTAATTGACTATCGTTTCGAGTTTTTCTTTCTCGCAGGGTTGCTTGGCATAACCATTGTTATCGGCTTTCTTGCCGGCATCTATCCGGCTTTCGTTCTTTCTGCTTATCAGGCCGTCGAAACGATGAAAGGCACTTTCGCCACCAGTCTCCGCGGAGTATTGTTACGAAAAGGGTTGGTGTTCCTTCAATTTGCCATCGCCTTAATGCTCGTTGTTTGTACAGGTTTGGTTATGAAGCAGATGAATTATGTCTATAATAAAGATCTTGGCTTTGAAAAAGATCAGGTCCTGTATCTTCCTATCCGCAATCAGGCAATTCGCGATAAATATCCGTTGTTAAAATCTAAGCTAATTTCAGAAGGATATGCAGTGAATGTTTCAGCCGCCGGAGGCATTGGACTGCTCAGTGGTTCCAATGGTACTGTTCGTGTGGCAGGCACCGATGGTCAGCAAAGCCTAACGATGCGGTTTACTCCAGTTGATTATGAAATTGCTGAAACAATGGGTCTAACGATTGTTAAAGGAAGGGTTTTTCAACGAGGGATTGCCTCAGACACCGCTTCCGGCGTTGTAGTTAATGAAACTGCTGTCAAAGAGTTGGGATGGGGTGACCCCATTGGAAAACAATTTGATTTTGGGAATGAAACAGTTTCGGTGATTGGCGTCGTAAAGGATTTCCATGGATTTTCACTATACGCTAAAATAGAACCGATGATTATGTATGCGAGCCAGAGCGGCGTAAAGTTTATACTCGTTAAGCTAAATTCCGGTGGAATCAGTGATGGTGTAGAAGCTGTCCGATCGGTTTGGGAAAGACTTTTGCCTTCTCAGCCGTTCGATTACGGCTTTGTTGACCAGTATTTTGAAAACAATTACCGGAACGCGAGCAATACACAAAACCTGTTCGAAGTATTCGCATTGATTGCAATTTTTATTGGCTGTTTGGGACTTTTTGGTCTTGCCTCGTTCACAACGGAACAAAAGAGAAAAGAAATCGGTGTGCGGAAAGTGTTAGGAGCTAGCGAATTATCCATCGTGTATAAGCTTTCAAAGGAAACTCTGATACTTGTTCTGTTTTCAGGATTGGTTGCTTTCCCTGCAGCTTATTATACCATGCAGCAATGGCTTTCAAATTTTGCATACCGAGTTATGGTGGGTACGGATGTATTTTTGCTGTCAGGCGTTTTAGTGCTGTTTATTGCGCTGGGAACAGTCGGATTACAAGCCTATCGTGCAGCCTCGGCGAACCCAGTCAATGCATTACGGTATGAATAGGAGAAAAGCATGTTCAAAAATTATTTAAAAATTGCTTTCCGCAATTTTACCAGACACAAAACACACACCATTATCAATTTATCCGGTCTTGCTGTCGGCATGGCGTGTTGTATGGCCATCATGCTGTATGTAAAAGACGAATTGTCTTTCGATCGTTTTAACGAAAAGTCAGATCGCATTTACCGGGTACTAGCCGAATTTAACGATCGCGGTGAAACGAATTTAGTCGAGGTTACGTCGCCTCCAATCGGTCCCGGTTTAAAAACCGATATTCCGGAAATTGAAAATTTTGTGCGAATGGGACCTCGCCGCCATGTTTTGGTTCACAAAGGAGAACAATCATTTTATGAAGATGAATTGTTTTACACCGATCCCTCCATATTCGAGATTTTTTCATTTCCATTGTTGTCGGGCAATGTTCAAACAGCGTTGAATGATTTATCGTCCGTTGTAATTAACCGTGACCTGGCTGAGAAATACTTTGGTTCATCCAATCCGATCGGTCAATCATTGGAAATCGAAATCAACGGCAAAATGAAAACTTTCACTGTATCAGGTATTTTGAAAGATATTCCTGTCATTTCGCACATTCAACCGGCATTGATGATCAGTTTTGAAAATGAAAAAGTCCAACGTCGTGAAAATTGGCAAGGATTCGGATTTTATACCTATGTGCTGTTACGTGAAGATGCTTACAAAGAAATCGTCGATCAGAAAATGGCAGAATTTATGCGTCAAAGAATGCCGAATCCCCGTCTTCCCGGTATGAGCAAACCATCGATTCAATTGCAAGCTTTGACCGATATTCATTTGCATTCTGATTTCTCCAATTCGGACGGGAGCTTTGGTAACTTGGCCTATGTCTATTTGTTTTCTGCGCTTGCAATTTTCATAATTCTGATCGCCTGCATCAATTTCATGAATCTTTCCACCGCACGTTCTCTTGGGCGCGCCAAAGAAGTAGGAGTACGGAAATCCGCCGGGGCATTTCGTTTTCAATTGATCCGACAATTTTTAAGCGAGTCGTTACTGCTGGCGACGTTGGCTTTGATCATTGCGCTTGGTATAGTCGAATTAATTTTGCCGTTATTCAATTCTCTTGCCGGTCGGGCGATGGAAGTTCATTTATTGTCAGATTGGTCGTGGATGTCAGGATTGGTCATACTGACGTTATTAGTAGGCTTTTTTGCAGGAAGTTATCCTGCATTTGTTTTATCCCGGTTTAACCCTATCGATGTTTTGAAGGATCGGCAGGTAATGGGAACGGGCGGAGCGAAATTACGCCAGGGGTTGGTCGTGGTTCAATTTTTAATTTCAGCCACGCTGATCGTCGGTACTGTCGTTGTGTTTTCCCAGCTAAACTATATTCGTAATAAAAATCTCGGCTTTGATCGCGAACATGTGATTGTTTTAAATTTGCGCAATTCAACTGTTTTGACTCAATTGCAGGCTTTTAAAAGTGCCATCACTGTCCAGCAAGATGTTCTTGATGCGGCTTTTTGTAATTCGCTGCCGGGTCAGTCAGGATGGTGGGTGAGCGTGGGTCGTCCCGATGGCGCCGAACCCGGGCACGAAAAAAGATTTTATGCATACTATGTTGATGAGGATTATTTTAAAACGTTATCCTCCTCCATGGCTTCTGGCCGGGCGTTTTCAAAAGATTTTCCTACTGATAAAAACAAACTTGTTATCAACGAATCTGCCGCTATAGAATTTGGTTGGGGCAACGCCGATGGTGCAGTTGGGAAACAATTCATTTCAATGGCGGAAGGTCCTGAAAATTCCAAGCCGCAGGAAATTATCGGTGTCGTTCATGATTTTCACTACCGATCGCTTCGTGAAAAAATCGATCCGGCTGTTTTTATTTTAGGGTCGGAAGGATTTTTTGAAAGTATCGCTGTACGGATTCGCCCGAATTCTACAGCATCCGCTCTCGAATTTCTTCAAAAAACATGGAAGGCATTCGACCCCAACCGTCCTTTTGAATATCGTTTTTTGGAAGACGGTTTACGCAAACAATATGAAGCGGAAGAAAAACTAAGTCAAATTTTCGGTGTATTTGCAGGACTGGCCATTTTTATTGCTTGTCTCGGCCTTTACGGACTTGCCGCTTTCACGAGTGAAAAACGCACCAAAGAAATTGGCATACGAAAAGTTTTGGGAGCCACCGTGTCTGGAATTGTCAGGATGTTGTCGGCGGAACTTGTAAAACTCGTATTGATTTCAAATCTCATTGCGTGGCCTGTCGCTTATTTTAGCATGAAGTGGTGGCTGGAATCATTTGCATACCGTGTAGAATTGAATTGGATGATGTTTGCAATGGCGGGCGTTATGACTTTAGCCATCGCGTTTTTGACCATCAGTTATCATGCAATCAAAGCCGCGACATCGAATCCGGTAAATGCACTGAAATACGAATAAGATTATATAATTTCAATTATCCATAATTTTATTACGAGAGAGGGTGTATGATGGTTTTTAATTATCTGAAAGTAGCCATTAGAAGCCTGGTGAAACACACCGGTTATTCTTCGATCAATATTACCGGATTAGCCATTGGGACAGCGTGCTGCATTTTGATATTGCTGTTTGTGAACGATGAGTGTTCTTATGATCAATTCAATGAAAAAGCGGACAAAATCTATCGTGTCAATTCTGAATTTATTGAACAAGGTCAACCAAAACAATATTCTCAAACCTCTCCGCCGATCGGCCCTGCCATGAAAGAAGAATTTCCGGAAATTGAGGAAGTTGTACGCGTTACTTCATCGTACGACAAAGTGCTGATCAAGGTAGGTGAGAACAGCTTTTATGAAAAAAGATTTTTTTACAGCGATCCTTCACTGTTTCGGGTTTTCAGTTTTAGTTTGTCGGATGGAAATGCTGAAACTGCGCTGGCCGATCTGCATTCTATAGTTTTAAGTAAATCCAGTGCTCAGAAATATTTTGGAGACACTTCCCCCGTCGGCAAAACATTGGCCATCGAATTAAGAGGCAATCTAATCGAATTCAAAATAACCGGGGTTCTTAACGACATTCCTTACACATCACATTTTCGCCCCGACTTCATCATTCCGTTTACAAATTTGAGCAAAGGGCGTTTGGAAGAATGGTGGGATTTCGGATTTCATACCTACGTTTTATTGGGTCCTTCAACTACGGCATCCGAATTGGAACAAAAATTTACGGCATTTGTAAAAACGCATGTGCCGCCTATGGAGAATGATCCCATGCCTAGACTGATTCTCCAGCCATTGACCGATATCCATTTGCATTCGGATTTCGAAAACCAAGAAGGTCAATTAGGCCCGATTATGTACGTTTATCTTTTCTCGGTGCTTGCTTTCCTCATCATTATTATTGCTTGTATTAATTTTATGAATTTAGCGACGGCCAGATCGCAACGACGATTGAAAGAAATCGGCGTGCGAAAAGTGGTTGGCGCAGGCCGGCCACAGTTAATCGGGCAATTCTTGAGCGAGTCGATTCTTATGGCGGCCATCTCGCTCGTCATAGCAATAGGATTGGTCGAATTGTTCATACCGATTTTCAATACCTTATCTTCAAAAAATATCGCCTTCGACTACTTTGAAAACATCGAAACGATGTTAAGTTTTCTGGGCATTGCGTTGATTATCGGAGTGGTTGCCGGCGGTTATCCGGCTATTTTTCTTTCCCGTTTTGCACCGATTGAATTCATAAAAGGAACTTTTTCGAAAGGATCCGCCGGCTCTTTATTTCGTAAAATCCTGGTCGTTTCACAATTTACAATTTCGATCGGGCTCATTTTTGCAACGTTAATCGTTCATTCCCAACTAGAATTTGTCCGGGAAATGAAACAGGGGTTTGACAAAGAAAGTGTCGTATCCATTCCTTTGACGCGAACAATCAAACAGTTCTCAGCGACGTTGAAGAGCGAATTGCTTCGTAATCCCGATATCGCGCAAGCGACGCTGGCTTTTACTTTTCCATTCAGCGATAATTGGTGGACCACCGGTGTATTGCCGGAAGGGATCACCGATGCCGCCAATCGAAAACGTGTTTACACGTTCCAAACGGATTTCGATTATTTTAAAACGCTGGGAGTTACTTTTGCTGCAGGAAGAGACTTTTCACAGGATTTGCCGACGGACAGCAGTATGTTCATTATTAATTCAACGGCTGTTAAAGATTTTGGATGGGGTTCGCCTGAAGAAGCTCTGGGGAAACAACTGGCGTGGCTGGGGCATGGTCAGAATAATCCCAAAAGAGGCATGATCATCGGCGTGGTCAATGACTTTCATTACAAGGCGGCTCGAGAAAAGATTGCACCAGCCGTATTTCACATTATGCCGTCTGATGAATATGAAACCATAGTCGTTCGTTTAAAGCAAAACAATATTAAAGAGACGCTTAATTTCATTAATAAAACTTGGACAGCGCTTGATCCGGCTCACCCTTTCGAATATCAGTTTCTGGAGGATGAGATCCATCGTCAATATGAATCCGAAGAAAAACTCGGAACGATTTTTGGGATATTTTCATCGCTGGCTATTTTCATCGCGTGTTTGGGCTTATACGGATTAGTCGCATTTACGACGGAACAGAGAACAAAAGAAATCGGAATCCGTAAAGTATTAGGCGCGACCATAGGGAGTGTTTTGAGCCTGATGACCAAAGAAATCAGTTTCTTGGTGATTGCAGCCAACGCCATTGCATGGCCTTTGGCATATTGGGGAATGAGTCAATGGCTGGATAATTTTGCTTACAGAGTCGACATCGGCGTAGTCAGTTTTCTATTATCAGCGGCCATAGCCCTTGCCATCGCTTTGATAACGGTTAGTCATCTTACGTTTAAAGCGGCTAAAGCGAATCCGGTGGACGCATTGAAGTATGAGTAAGATTTAAAAACAGCCACGGTGTTGCCATGAGTGCCAAACGCTTAAAAGAGAAAATGAAAATAAAACTGGTTTTTTTAATCCCATTAATGGTTGCGATGAATTTAAACGCACAATCGCAAAAAATATCCGTTGAACACTCTTTTGTCAATCAAAACGCAGAATATTATTTATTTAACTCGAAAGAAGTTAAGGACACTTTTAACTTATATGTTAAACTTCCAGCAAGCTACACTTCTTCAAATTCAACTTATCCCGTTTTTTATGTACTGGATGGTGATATAGCCTATTTTGTTGCCTGCGGAGTAACACCTCATCTTTTATTGGGCGGACACATCCCGGAAATCATCATTGTTGGAATTGGATATGGCAGCTTGAATTCCGGTCCCGGAGGAAAAAACAATAGGATGAGAGATTATTCTCCGACGCAAATTCCTGAGGATCAGAGAACGGGAAAAGCCGGCCAGTTTCTGGCCTTTTTAAAAAAAGAATTAATTCCTTTTGTGGATAAAAATTATAGAACAGATAAAAAGAACAGAGTTATTGAAGGTCATTCAATGGGCGGGCTTTTTGCAACGTATGTTCTATTCAGAGAAACCGGCCTTTTTAATAAATATATAATCAGCAGTCCGACAGTTTCATGGGATAACAAAGCAATATTCAAAGATGAAGAAACGTATTCCCAGAATAACGCTGAATTAAAAGCTGATGTGTTTATTTCGTTCGGATCAGACGAAGGAGAAAATTTTCATCCTGAAAATGTTAAAGCAATGATCACAAAAATAACGGGCAGAAACTATTCCGAGTTAAAATTGACAACAAGAGTTTTTGATAAGGGAGGACATTTTACCGTTCCTTCTGAAGCAATGAATTACGGCCTTGCCGCAGTTTTTAATAAGTAAATTGCAAAGGTGTGTAATTAATCCGGAGAGCCAATGTTTAAAAATTATCTGAAAATTGCGTTACGGAATTTGTTCAGGCAAAAAACCGTATCCGTCATCAATATTGTCGGTTTGTCAGTAGCGGTCGGTTGCAGTATCACTGTTTTCCTTTTTCTTCAGAATTACTGGACGTTGGATGGGTTTCATAAAAACGGCGAGCGTATTTTCATAGTCGAATACCTAACCAATACCGGCGGTGAGATTCAAACATGGGGCGATGCGCCTGCGCCCATTGCACCGGCACTATTGACCGATTTTCCACAAGTCGAACATGCTATTCGTATACAGCGCGGAGGCGCCAAAGCTTTTTATAAAGAAAATGTTTTTGATGAGACCATGACGTATGCGGACGTCGATTTCTTTCAGGTATTTACTTTTCCTCTGAAATATGGCGATCCGTCGGCGCTGAAAGATCCTAACGCGCTCATCCTGAGTGCCGATGCCGCTGAAAAATACTTTCCCGGTCTTGATCCGATCGGCCGGACGATGTCGCTTATCATAAGTGATCGGCCTGAAAGTTTTTCAATTGCAGGCGTGGCCGAACCGTTTCCAAATAATATCGGATTCCGATTCGATTTTCTGACAGGTTATCATCCGGTCCATGAAATTCTGAAATCACAGGATTGGAAAACAAAAACGGACGGAATTTTTATTCAGTTGCGCCGGTCAGAAGATGCCAGTTTTATGGCACAACAATTGAATCGATATGTTTCGCTTTTCAATGCAAATAATCCAGATACACCGATCGAATCATTCACACTCGATAATCTCCGTCATCCGTCATCCAATGCTTATGACGTTATCAATCGGCCAGCGGAAGCGCTTCATCCTGTTTTGACGATCATGTTCTCGCTCATCGCACTGGTTATGATGGCCGTGTCTTGTTTTAATTTTGTCAATATTTCGTTAGGGGGAGTTTCCAGACGCTTAAAAGAAATCGGCATTCGGAAAGTACTTGGTGGCCGCCGCGAGCAATTAATTGCACAATTTATGTCAGAAAATCTCTTGCTTTGTTTTTTGTCTTTAGCGGTTGGATTGATGTTGACGGAAATACTGTTTGTTCCTGTGCTTAACGATATTATGGTCTTGAAAACGTTGGTATCTTTCTCGAACAATATCGGTTTATGGCTATTGATGATCGGATTATTGGCGATTACAGGTTTAGGATCGGGGATGTATCCCGCGTTTTATATTTCGTCGTTTAAACCCGTCATTATATTTGCAGGACGTCAAAAATTTGTAAGCAAAAATGTATTACGCCGCGGGCTGTTGGCGATCCAATTTGTGTTAGCATTTTTGGCGGTCATTATAACGGTCGTTCTCTTGACGGCGGCTCAGCAATGGAAACATTTTGCGTGGGGATATAATCCTGATCAGACGCTGATCGTACAACTGACGGAGAGCCGGCAGTTTGATCTTCTGAAAAATGAAATTGTAAAAAACCCTAATGTATTGATGGTCGCCGGTTCTGTTCATCATATCGGCCAATCCATGCGGCAAGAAATGATATTCGGAAACGCCGAAGAAAAACAAAATATTTTCCGTTTTGATGTTGGCGCGGGTTATCCGGAAGCGCTTGGACTTAATTTAAAATCCGGGCGTTTTTTCGATCCTGAAAAACGCGTAGAGGATGAGAACTCGATTATCGTCAACGAAGCGTTTATTGAAAAACAAAATATACCGGATGCTCTTGGTTATACGATTCGTATCGGTGAGAAAAAATATACGATCGTCGGCGTAGTAGATGATTTTAAATTATTCGGAACAGGCGCAACATATCCGTCTGCGTTTTTCAGGGCAAATGACAATGAATTCACTTGTATTGCTATTCGGTTTGCCCCGGGAACCGGGAAGGAAGTTGGTGCTCAGATCGATCAATTATGGAAAAATCTTTTTCCGAATGTGGTAATCAATCGCTTCTTTCAAAATGAAGTTTTTGACGGATTCTATCAAACTTTTACGAAGGTATCGGGAACATTCGGATACGTTGCAGGAATGGCTCTGTTGATCGCATGCCTGGGATTATATGGATTGGCGTCGCAGCATTTTTTGCGGTATCTGAAAGAAGTTGGGGTCCGCAAAATGCTCGGAGCATCATCCCGTCAAATTTTATTATTAATCAATCGCGAATTTCTGATTTCCATGCTTATTGCAAGTGTTTTGGCGACGACACTCAGCGTCGTCGGCATCCAGCTTTTATTAAGTCAGGTAAAACAATTTACCGGTAATTTTTCACCGGGTCTGATGCCTTTTGTCATGGCCAATGCAATCATTTTTGTCACAGCGGGCATAGCGGTGAGCCGGCAATCATGGAACGTAGCAACGATTAACTTATCAGAAGTATTAAAGAATAGCGAATAATACCGAATCGCCGAAAGGAAAATTTAATGTTTCAAAATTATCTTAAAATTGCATTTCGCAATCTGCTTAAACATAAAACTTATTCGACGATCAACGTTCTTGGATTAGCCGTCGGTATGGCGAGTTGTTTGATCATCCTGCTGTTTGTCCAGTATGAATTGAGTTATGATAAGTACCATGCGAACGCTGACCGGATCTATCGTGTTTCGCGTCAGTTTTATAATCAGGACGGTCAGCTCAATTTATGGCTGGGACCTATTGCGCCGCCTTTTGCTCCGATGTTACGAACGGATTTCCCGCAAATCGAAGTTGCGCAATTGCTTCGCGATTTTAACACAAAACTAAAAATAGGCGAACAGACGTTCATTGAAAATCGTTTTTTCTGGGCTGACGAACATGTACTGAATATTTTTAGTTTTGAATTATTAAAAGGGGATCGAGCCAATGTGTTGAAAGAGCCCAACAGCATTGTACTTACCGAATCGATGGCGCAGAAATATTTCGGAGAAACCGATCCGATAGGAAAAGTTATTAACTACGAAGACCAACTTGACCTGAAAGTAACTGGGATTCTCAAAGATATTCCTGAAAATTCTCACTTTCATATTGATATCCTCGGTTCATTTGTGACGCTGCAGACGGTATTACCTCAAGGCTCGCTCATGACCAATTTTGGCTCCAATAATTATCCGACGTACGTGTTGTTACCCGAAGGAATGGATCCCGGTGAGTTCGAACAACAGTTGGTCAAATTTATTGACAAACATGTGCCGGTTCTCAACCCAAACATCCCAAAAGCCAGTGCTTTTACTTTGCTCAAAGTGCAACCGATCACGGATATTCACTTGCATTCTCATTTGGATTCGGAGATCGAGCCCAACGGCGATATTCTTTACGTGTATATTTTTTCAGCGGTAGCGTTTTTTATTCTGCTCATTGCGTGTATCAATTTTATGAATTTATCGACCGCAAAGGCTGCCGATCGGTCACGTGAAGTCGGTGTTCGTAAAGTAGTCGGTGCCGGACGGCACGATCTGATCAGGCAATTTTTGAGTGAAACAATCTTATTGGCTTTTATTGCACTGATTCTCGCTATCGGGCTAGTTGAACTTGCATTGCCGTATTTTAATTCATTTTTCGGAAGAACTCTCTCTCTCGATCCGACAAATAATTATTTCATGCTGGCATCAATTGTTGCGATTGCGTTGTTAACCGGTTTAATTTCGGGAAGCTATCCTGCATTTTTCCTGTCAGCGTTCGAGCCCGTGACGGTTTTGAAAGGTAAGTTAAGCAAAGGTTCAGGATCGTCTTGGCTGCGCTCGACGCTTGTGATCACACAATTTTCGATTACCATCGCATTATTGTGCGGCATCGGAATTATTCAAAACCAGCTTAATTTTTGCAGAACAGCCGACCTTGGTTTCAAGCAGGATCACGTTCTGGCTGTTTTGATTCCGCAAAGTGTTCGTGGAAAACAAGAAGAAGTTAAAAACCAATTGAAACAAAATCCCAATATCGTTTCGGTTGCTTCCTGCAGTCGTTTTCCATCGGGGCGATTACTTGACAGTTTTAATATGCAGGTAGAATCTGGTGGTGAAATGAAGCCGGTTAATTTCCGGATTGCCAACGTCTGGGTCGATCATGATTATATGAATACGTACGACATGCCGATGGCTGCAGGGCGTAATTTTTCGAAAGAATTTGTCACCGATGATACGGCGGCCGTAATATTCAATGAATCTTCCGTCAGAGCGTTGGGATGGACTTCGAATGAAGACGCACTGAATAAACGCGTCAATTTCGGTAATCGCCGTTCAAGGGTGGTTGGAGTCGTCAAAGATTTTCATTTTGAATCGATGCGCGAAAAAATTGCGCCGATGGTTTTCGCCGTCAATCCGAATTTTTCCGGGTATTTTTCCATTCGGATTCGGCCTGAAAATATACCGGCTACGCTTGAATTCTTAAAAGAGCGTTGGGCCGAATACGATCCGGATGTGCCTTTTAATTATCAATTCATCGATGAAAATTTTGATCAATTGTACCGCAACGAAGATCAACTCAGTCAAGTGCTGGAATATTTTGCCGGATTAGGAACGTTCATCGCGTGCCTGGGATTGATCGGACTTGCTGCTTTTATGGCCGAACGGCGCACGAAAGAAATCGGAATCCGGAAAGTCATGGGTGCAACCATTACAAATATTGTCGGATTAATGTCTAAAGAATTTATCCGGTTAGTGGTATTCGCCAATCTGGTTGCGTGGCCATTGGCTTATTTTGCGATGGACAGTTGGTTGAATCATTTCGCGTACCGGATTTCTATCGGCCCGGCTGTATTTATTATTGCCGGAATTGTTACCGTCGTTATAGCTTTGGGAACGGTCAGTTTCCAGGCTTTTCGCGCTGCAACAGGCAATCCGATCAATGCTTTAAAATATGAATAAAGGCAGTCGCAAATGTCAGATGTGAGGTAAAAAATTTTTTGTTTTACGTCTTGGCGTTGTAAAAGGAGAAAGTATGGTTCAAAATTATTTAAAAATCGCTTTCCGTAACTTAATCAAGCACAAAACATATTCTTTGATCAATATTTCCGGTTTGGCTATAGGTATTACGTGTTGTTTATTGATCGTGTTGTATATCCGCGACGAGAGTAGTTTCGACCGGCATCATGACAATGCCGCTTCCATCTATCGCGTTACGACGGAAATTCGTTCGGCTGAACGAACCGGTCGTATGGCTACAACGCCGCCACCGTTGGCGGCCGCAATGAAACGTGATTTCCCGGAAGTTTTGGTATCGGCGCGGGTAATGGGGGCGCCGGGCATTTCGAAATATCTCATGCAGCGCGGAACGGAAAGCTTTTTTGAAGGCGGCGGACTTTTGGCCGATCCCGATGTATTTAAAATTTTCAAATATGAATTTATTGGTGGTGATCCCGCTACTGCATTGACTGAACCGAATACGGTTGTACTTATGGATGAATTGGCTGCAAAATTATTCGGAGCTATCGATCCGATCAATCAAACCGTTTCGATCGGGACACGTTCAGGTAAAACCGATTATAAAGTCACAGGCGTTTTCAGAAAACCGGTTTTTAATTCCCACATCCAGGCGAGATTCTTCATGTCGATGAGCAGCGATGGCATGGGCGCTTATTTCAACACGATGCAGCAATGGGCCGGTAATAATGTAATGTTCAGCTATGTCATGCTGCAACCCGGGACGGATCCGTCGGCGCTCGAAGCAAAACTTCCGGCATTTCTTGATAAATACGGCAAAGAACAGTTGGCTGCTTTGGGTTTTCATAAAACACATTTTCTTCAACCCGTCACGGATATTCATCTCAAATCGGATTTTACCAACGATCTCTCACCGAACAGCAGCATGACATTGATGTACGTGCTCGGTTCAATTTCGATTTTCATTTTGTTGATCGCGTGTATCAATTTCATGAATCTTGCAACGGCGCGTTCGGCCAAACGAGCCAAGGAAGTCGGTGTCAGGAAAGTTCTGGGCGCACGTAAGGCCATGTTGATCCGTCAATTTCTCAGTGAATCAATGATCATTACATTGATCGCGCTTACAATAGCGCTTGCATTGATCGAATTTCTTCTTC
>JAIBAF010000035.1 GCA_019695335.1 bacterium | reverse complement strand
GATATCTTAGCTGCCTTCATCAATGCTTCTATTTCATCAGGTTCAGGTCCGATAGTCGTTTTACAATTTATTGCAAGCGGCGTATTTGGACGGGATGCTTTTGCCGGGGGACCAATCATGGCCGTTTGGGGAGCTCTGTTCCATTATGGTATTGCGACTTCCTGGACAACGCTGTTTTTTTTATTATACCCAAAAATTTCTTTTCTCTGGAAAAGCGTAGCCGCCAACGCAGTTGGTTACGGCATCGTTGTATGGATTATCATGAGCCAAGTTGTACTGCCCCTTTCCAATACATCCAAATTCAAAAGCGATCCATTGCGAATGACAATAGCTGCGATCATTTTAATGATAGCCATCGGTTGGCCTATATCATACATGGCCCGACGGTATTATTCACGCACATGAAAATTAAAAATATGAAGCTCCTGTTTTCATTTTTTATGACCCTGATCATCGTCGGTGTGATGAGTTGCGATAAAAAAAAGAACACAGATCCACTTTTCTCTCTGACACCAGCATTATTACTTTCTGAAGGCAGCCCCACAAAAGATGAAGATCCCAGCTTGATCCTTGCATCGGATAACAAACTGTATCTCGCATGGTTCTCCGATCGTGGTAATAATCCGGATATTTACATTACCCATATCGATACCTCGATGATATGGAGCCCGCCGGTACGCGTAACGTTCGATCCCGGAGGCGATTTTAATCCAAGCCTTATCCAAACGCCGGACGGACAGTTTCACCTTACATGGTTTCGATGGACGGCGCCTTTTTTGGGAAACATCTGGTACAATACTTCAGCCGATGGCGTAACATGGGATACAACCGCCGAAGTCAAGGTCACAACCACGGCTGGCGTTGACGATTGGGTTCCGACTTTAGTACCATCCGCCGATGGTTCATTGTTGATTTATTTCGTCAGCGACGAACGTGACGCGATCAATCGCACTAATGAAATTTACGTCACAACTAAGTCAGCAGGTTCAAACACTTGGAGCGAACCTGTTCCGGCCACTGGAATTAATAGCATGACGCTGCACGATCACCTGCCATTTGCCAAACGAACAGGCGATAGTATTACACTGACGTGGGTTCGTTATGATACTTCCCAAGCTCTACCATGGCTCAATCCAAAATCCAGCGTGTGGTTCAGTTCATCGCAAAACGGTTTGAATTGGCAAGCGCCTCATCAACTTACAACCGATACGGGATCGGTAGTTAATCTTTTCCCAGGAATATTTGGCGATTCAAAAGAGGGGTGGAATTTTGTTTGGTTGTCCACGCGTTCAGGAACGCCCGAAGTTTATGAAATTCCAATAGACAATGCCGATCAATATCCATCCGGAATCCAAAAAAACGCGCTGCTGACTATTGAAGGAATGGGTAACGGCTATTCGCACAGAATTTCACCGACACCATCGCGCGGAATTTATCTGGGCGTTTGGGTACAAGGCCCTGAAGGACAACAAGATATTTATTACCGTTTTTTTGAGCGATAACGTTATTCCGCTTTTCGCATTAAAGCGGTGTAAAACGGCACCAATTGCGCCGTCATAATTCCCGCTTTTACGGCCGCATCATTTTCCATGATCGTCCGCGCTTCAGCCTCAGAATCAACTTCAAGAACAACGAGACCGAACTGGCTTGCATCGGAATTCAACGAACGTCCCGCCATGATGAGTCTGCCTTCACTCAAGTAGGTTTTTAATTGTTTGAAATGCGCACCGACAGCTTCGTTATCGCTTTGAGTCCAGTTTTTATCGTCAAGTAATCGCGGAATTAATTTCAACACATAAGCAAATTGCAATTTCTTAGTCTCTTTAGATTCCTGCGCTTGCAAAGAAAAACATAGCAAGCTGCACAACAGAAGCCCTGTAAATATTTTCATGATTTCTCCGCATTAATTTGGTTATATTCATGGCTAATTGCTTCAACCTGTTTTTTAATTTTTCTTAAAATTTCAATCCGAATCAACCCGCTAAATGGCCGCACAAACAGCCAATAAAAAGCGAATTTCATCCGACTGCTTTTATCCAAACACCGAACCCGTGTTTCGGTTGACAGAACGACCGACCTCTCGGTGATCGCCTGAATTCTGAAATTCCAAACGGCTTTGGCATACCCCGGCGTATTAAATGTATTAAAATCTTCCGGATCTATTTTTGAAATATTTCCCCTTGGTTTCCAAAACTGACCTACCAATCCCAAAACAATTTCATGAGAAGTATCCGCCAGCGGAATAAAGCCAATGCCTGTAAATCCTTTGGCAATTACTTTGGGTTTTGCATTCCCAAAACTGCGAATGAACATCAACAGCCTTCCAATGTACAGTTGACTCGAATCGAAGGCATGCAGCGAACGATAGACTGATTCCGCAGAAGCCCGAATTCGAATAGAATGAAACTCCGAAAATTGATATTCCGATAAAATGTTGTCGATCAGCATATTTCACCCTGAATAAAATACAATAGACAACATTATTTTTTTTTGCAAGAAGAAAAAACAAACATTTGCATTAAAATTTTAAAAAAAATCAGGCTTTTTTTAAAAATTTCTTGACAAATGCTCAAACGGACGCTATATTACGATTATTAACCAATTAGTTAAATTTAATGGTTAAATTAAACAGTTAAAGCGATTAAACATTAATTTTTAAAGAATTATGCAACACGAAACGACTATTTCTGAAGCCAAAATTATCGAAGCTGCACGTAATGTGTTCCACCGAAAGGGTTTTGACGGTGCCCGGATGCAAGAAATCGCTGACGAAGCCGGAATCAATAAAGCCATGCTCCATTACTATTTCCGAAGCAAAGATCAGCTTTTTGAAGCCGTTTTCAAAGAGGCGCTCGGAAGAATTTTTCCTATGTTGCTCAGTGTACTCATGTCGGACGAAACGGTTGAACAAAATCTAATGAAATTCATACCCACGTACATCGAAACGATCAAACAACATCCTTATTTGCCGGGTTTTGTATTACATGAAATGACGCGCAATCCTGAACGACTGACCAATATGGTACGATCGGTCGGAGTTGCCAGCGCACCGCCGAAAATTTTGCAACAATTGCAAAAAGGAATGGACGAAGGCCGGTACATAACGATCGCGCCCGAACAAATTCTCGTAAGCGTTCTCGCAGCCTGTATTTTTCCATTCGTTGCAAAACCGATGGTAAAAGTCGCATTAGGAATGGACGACGAAAAATTCGATCAATTTATTAATCAACGTAAAGAACAACTTCCTGAATTCATATTAAACGGGATCAAAAAGAAATGAACGTATTACTTTTCATCGGCCTGATGTTTTCGTCGCCTAACGACACGCTTCGCCTGGAACAGTGTTATGACGAAGCCGTCTCGGCTTATCCGCTGAGCGGTCAAACTCAACTGTACGAAAACATCACGCAGTTAAAACTCAAAAACCTGAACGCGAAATTTTTGCCTGAACTTTCGTTGACAGGACAAGCGGCTTATCAGTCGGAAGTTACGTCCGTACCTATTCAATTGCCGGGCGTGTCCGTGCCGAAACCGGATAAGGATGCCTATCAATTAACGCTTAATGGCAATCAATTGATCTTCGACTTCGGTTCGATCGCGAAACAAAAAGCTATCGAGGAATCGCAAAAGATGGTCGATCAAAAAAGCGTGGAAACGGAATTGTACAAACTCCGCGCGCAAGTCAACGATGCGTATTTTGGATTGTTATTGTTGCAGGAACAGGAAAAATCGCTGCAACTGACTGAAGAAGACGTCCTTTCCAAATTATCGGCAATTGAATCACGCGTCAAAAACGGAGCGATTTTACCTAGCAACGCCGATATTCTGAACGCTGAATTACTTCGGATTCGCCAAAATCGCGCCGAAGTGACGGCCAATCGCAAAACGCTCGTTACGACTTTGAAAACATTATTACACCGCGATGTCAGCGATAATGTTGTCCTGATCGTACCCAATGTACACACACAATTCACGCCGGTTTCTGCCGAAAAAAGACCGGAATATGCAACCTTTGCATGGTCGCAAAAGCGGCTTGATCGTTATGCCGAATGGACTTCACGCCGCAATCTGCCGAAAATTTCAGCCTTCGGTCAATATTCCTTCGGACAACCCGGATTGAATGTGTACGAAAAAGATTTCCATACCTATTATGTCGTCGGACTTCGTGTTACTTGGAATTTCTGGAACTGGAATACAGACGGCCGGGACCGGCAAGTTTATAAATTGCAACAGGACATTGTCCGGACGCAGAAAGAATCGTTCACTCAAAATCTGACGGTTGCCGCTGAAAAATTATTATCCGAAATGAAAAAGATGGAAACGCTGATCAAATTGGATCAGGACATCATTGCATTACGTAAAAAAGTGACTCAACAATTATCCAGTCAATTAGATAACGGCGTCGTAACGTCGTCGGAATATTTGACCGAACTTAATTCTGAACATCAGGCACGCCTGACGCTGGAAGTGCATAAGCTCCAGTGGCTGCGCGCTCAACAAGATTATTTAACCACCATAGGAGAATAAACGTGAAACACATTTGGATTTTAAGAATCATTTTGCTTGTCGGTTGTTCCGGCAATAATCATAAATCCGACGCCTACGGCAATTTTGAAGCAACCGAAATTGTCGTCTCGGCCGAAGCGTCCGGCAAGCTGCTCGCTTTTGAAATTGAAGAAGGATTAACGATTGAAGCCGGCAAAGCTGTCGGATATGTCGACACTGTTCAGCTTGAGCTGAAGCGTGCGCAACTGCTTGCCACGCGTCAAAGCGTCAGCGCCAAAGTCGCCAGTATTCTTGCCCAGATCGACGTACTCAAAGAACAGCGTCGCGTTGCCGAAACGGATAAAAAACGCCTCGAAAAATTATTCGGCGAAAATGCAGCCACTCAAAAACAACTGGATGACGTGAACGGGCAGATCAATGTGATCGACCGGCAGATCGTTTCGATTGAAACGCAGAACGCCACTGTGCTCAGCGACGTCAAATCACTGGACGCTCAAATCGCTCAAATTAACGACCAGATCCGTAAAAGCGTAATCGTCAATCCCGTGCACGGAACCGTGTTAACTAAATTTGCCGAGCCTAAGGAAATCGTAGCGTACGGCAAGCCTTTATATAAAATCGCTGACCTGCAAACCATGTTCCTCCGCGTATATATCAGCGGTGATCAATTGCCGCACGTCGCCATCGGCCAGAAAGTGCAAGTTTTGATCGACGAAACAAAAAGTGACAATCAATCAATGGAAGGAGAAGTCAACTGGATTTCGTCAAAAGCAGAATTTACTCCGAAGATCATTCAGACCAAAGAAGAACGCGTCAACATGGTGTATGCCGTAAAAATCAAAATACAAAACGACGGTCGCCTGAAAATCGGTATGCCGGGCGAAATTAATTTTATTAAAGAATAAACTGAAAATACATTTAATATGAACGCAGTTACAGTAAACGATCTTACCAAAACTTACGGAAAGATAACGGCTATTAACCGACTGAATTTTACAGTCAGCAAAGGCGAACTGTTCGGTTTCATTGGCCCGGACGGTGCCGGTAAAACGACGCTGTTTCGGATCCTGACGACGTTACTCATTCCCGACTCCGGCGACGCTAACGTGATTGGATTGGACGTGGTCAAGGATTTCAAAAAACTGCGTCCGCAAATCGGCTATATGCCCGGACGGTTTTCACTTTACCAGGATCTGACCGTTCAGGAAAATCTGGCATTTTTCGCAACGGTTTTCGGTACAACTATTGAAGAAAATTACGACCTGATCAAAGATATTTACATTCAGATCGAGCCTTTCAAAGACCGGCGGGCCGGAAAATTATCCGGAGGAATGAAGCAGAAACTTGCTCTGTCATGCGCGTTGATCCACAAACCGGAAATTCTTTTTCTCGATGAACCGACGACCGGCGTCGATGCCGTATCGCGACAAGAATTCTGGGAAATGTTGAAACGGCTTCAGGCTAAAAACATTACGATCATCGTGTCGACGCCATACATGGATGAAGCGAGTTTGTGCGATCGCGTAGCGCTTATTCAAAACGGCAATATTCTGGACATAGACTCGCCGGATAATGTGGTTAAGAAATTTGACAGACCGATATTGGCCGTTAAGTCATCGAACATGTTCGGCCTGCTAACTGCACTTAAAAAATTCCCAGATGCTTATTCGGTTTTTCCTTTCGGTGAATTCATGCACTACACAGACCGCCGGGGAAAATTCGAGCCGAAGGAAGTCATCAATTATTTAACACAACAAGGGCTTCAAAACATCGAGACAACATGGACGCAACCGACAATTGAAGATAGTTTTATGGCCCTGATGGAGCATCACGCATGAGTTACGCAATTCAAGCTGAAAACCTGACCAAACGTTTCGGTGATTTTATTGCCGTGAACGCCATTACCTTCGACGTCAAACAAGGCGAAATCTTCGGATTTCTTGGCGCTAATGGCGCCGGCAAAACAACGGCGATCCGGATGTTGATCGGTTTATTATCACCTTCGACCGGAAAAGCGAGCGTCGCCGGCTACGATGTATTCACTCAAACGGAAAGCATTAAGCGCAGTATAGGTTATATGAGCCAGAAATTCTCATTGTACGAAGATCTGACGGTTCGCGAAAATATTCGTTTTTACGGCGGCATATATGGCCTGAGCGATGAACAAATTAAAAACAAAACGGATTTTCTGATTCATAAACTGCAATTAGAAGACGCCGCGGATATGATGATCAGTTCATTGCCGCTCGGCTGGAAACAGAAACTTTCTTTTTCGGTGGCCATTTTGCACGAGCCGAAGATTGTTTTTCTTGACGAACCGACCGGCGGCGTAGACCCGATCACACGGCGGCAATTTTGGAATCTGATTTACGAAGCCGCAGCCGATGGCGTCACGATTTTTGTCACGACGCATTATATGGATGAATCGGAATATTGTGATCGCGTATCGATCATGGTTGACGGCAAAATCGAGGCGCTCGATACGCCGCGAGGCTTGAAACAAACCTTCGCAGCCGATTCGATGAACGATGTTTTTGTAAAACTAGCACGTCCGCAGAAGAAGGAAAATTTAATATGAAAAGTTTTCGCGGTTTTATTATCAAAGAATTTTATCACATTTTTCGTGACAAAAGAACCATGCTGATTTTGTTCGGCATGCCGATCATCCAATTGATCCTTTTCGGATTCGCCATCCGCAATGAAGTCAACGATGCCCGGATTGCCATTCTCGATCAATCCAACGATTATATGACTCAGGAACTTACTCAAAAAATCGCTTCATCCGGATATTTTATAATCATCGATCAATTGAAACCTGGCGGTGACATCGAATCGGTTTTCAAACAAAATCGCGTCAAAGAAGTGATCGTTTTTGAACCGCATTTTGCTCAACGCCTTCTGCGCGAGAATAGAGCCGCAGTTCAGATCATTGCCGATGCGACGGAACCCAATATGGCCAATATGCTGATCAATTATACATCGTCGATCATTCGCGATTATCAAACAGGATTGCGTGGTCAGACCGGCCCGCTCGTTCAGATCAATCCTGAAGTTAAAATGCTGTACAATCCCGAATTAAAGAGCGTTTACTTGTTTGTTCCGGGTCTTATCGCGCTGCTGCTGATGTTGGTATCGGCTTTGATGACGTCGATCACTATTGCACGCGAAAAAGAATTGGGCACAATGGAAATCCTGCTGGTATCACCGCTTAAGCCGGTACAAATCATTATCGGAAAAGTTATTCCGTATTTGTTTTTATCGTTCGTCAATACGTCGACGATCCTGCTGCTGGCGCGATACGTGTTTGGTGTGCCGTTTAACGGCAGTTATGGCTTTTTCTTCTTCGAGTCTTTTTTGTTTGTTGTAACGGCCTTATCACTGGGTATCATGATCTCGACGATTGCCAATTCACAACAGACGGCTATGATGTTTTCGTTGGCCGGGCTGATGCTGCCGGTCATTATTTTATCCGGTTTTATTTTTCCGATCTCGAGCATGCCTGCAGCCCTTCAGATCATCAGCAATATTGTTCCGGCCAAATGGTTCCTGATCATTGTGAAAGGCATTATGCTCAAAGGCGTCGGCATTGAATATCTGTGGAAAGAAACGCTGATCCTCGGCGGAATGATGGTGTTCCTAATATCCATCAGCGTAAAAAAATTTAAGATCCGTTTACAGTGAAATTCGCCACAGAGGCACGGAGAACACAGAGATGGTTATTAAATAACACTAAGCTGTCGCAACCACTAAGGAAAATAGACGATGGAAATTAATAAAATTACCGAGAAAATCATCGGCTGTGGAATTAATGTACACAAAACCTTAGGACCTGGATTACTTGAATCGATTTATGAATCAGCTCTTTGTATTGAATTAGAAGAATCAAGATTGACTTTTGAAAGACAAAAATCAATCCCTGTTGTATATAAAAATAAATCAATCGGGGAATTCCGCGCTGATTTAATCGTTGAAAACCAGATCGTAGTTGAACTCAAAAGCGTAGAGCGAATGGATCCGGTTTTTCACGCACAAATTCTGAGCTATATGAAATTAGGAAATTATAGAATTGGGCTGTTGATTAATTTTAATTAAAAAATATTAAAAGACGGCATTAAACGTTTCATATTATAAAAGCACTCTGGGACCTCCGTGTCTCTGTGGCAATATTAAAGGCAAGCTATGAGAACCATTAAATTTTTAGTTCAAAAAGAATTCCTGCAGATTTTCAGAAACAAAGGCATGTTGCCTATTATTTTTGTCATGCCAATTGTTCAATTACTCATTTTATCCAATGCGGCAACATTTGATATTAAGAACGTGACGTTTCATCTTATCGACAAAGATCAAACAACCGTGTCTAGACAATTGGCTGAAAAATTCAGCGCATCAGGATACTTTATTCTTAAAAATGCTTCATTTTCAAACGATGCATCCCAGCAAGATTTGAAAAGCAATACGGTGAATATGGCGTTGGAAATTCCGAAATTTTTTGAGCGCGATTTAGAGAATACCGGCAAAGCAAAGGTTCAACTTACGATTAATGCGGAAGACGGCAATTCGGCCGGACTCATCCAATCGTATTCGGCGACAATTATTTCCAATTTCGCACAGGAAATAGCGGGTAAAAACATAACGCCCGGTGTAGCGCTTCCTAATACTATTCAGATCGAACATTCTTTTTGGTACAATCCAGAACTCAATTATAAAACATACATGATTCCAGGAATTCTCGTTGCTCTGGTCACGATGATTGGATTATTTCTCAGTGGTATGAATATTGTACGTGAAAAAGAGATCGGTACTATTGAACAACTTAACGTTACACCGATCAAAAAGCATCAATTCATCATCGGTAAATTATTGCCATTTTGGGTGATCGGCTTGTTTGAATTGGCTTTTGGCCTTGTAGTAGGAAAATTTGTTTTCAATTTACCAATTACGGGAAGTTTCGCACTGATTTTTGGAACGGCGGCGATCTATTTGTTGGTCGTACTTGGTATCGGACTTTTTATTTCTACTGTTACGGATACGCAGCAACAGGCAATGTTTATTGCCTGGTTTTTTATGGTGATCTTTCTCCTAATGGGTGGACTTTTTACACCGATTGACAGCATGCCGGCCTGGGCTCAAAAAGTTACGCTGTTCAATCCTGTTGCTCATTATGTACTAATGATGCGTAGCATTTTATTGAAAGGATCCGGATTTTTGGATTTGTACGATCACATTGCAGCGTTATCGGTTTTTGCGGTTCTGATGTTGTCGATGGCGGTTTTACGATATAGAAAAGTAAGCGATTAAAATAAAAAAGGCCGCCCGAAAGCGGCCCTTCATGTGGAGAGACGGTTAACTAAAATGGGGAACTACTTGTGGAGCGACCGGACCATCGGAAGTCATCGGTCGTTTAGTGATTGATTCATCTTTTTGTTGGCTCAACGAATGGATGAAAGTTTCCATCCGGTCTTCAATGTCTGTCGAGATAACAAATTCTTCTTTGATCAATTCATGAATTTCATCCAATGCCGTCTCGAGGTCATCAGCAATCTGTTTGAAAATTGCTTTACACTCATCCGTTACTTGTAGACGGGACAACTCTCTGGCGTTCAATGAAACCGTACGCCTTAATGAATTTTCCCCTACAATTTTTTCAACATCTTGAATGAACTTCATGGCCGAATCCTTAATTGAGCGGTTGTGTGCTTTGCTCTTGACTCGTAGTATATAATTTTCCAAAGCCAGGTCGTTTTCGGTCAAAAAAACTTTTTTTTCTTTTTTATCACTCGGATTCATATGCTCGCCTTTAATTAAAAATTACAATCAGTTTTAATTAAAGGCATAAAAAATGCCAAGCCGAAAACAATCCTTGAAATATTATAAATTTTGAACTTAGTGAGAACCACCCCACTTCATTCATACTTTGAATATCTGGAATATATGTCTAAAAATCAATACTACTTTCGGATGAATTTCCATACTTATTCAGCTCTGTACTATCCGAAAGGATGAATTCTAGGCCATGCATGGACAGCGAAGCCGACGGCAGACCCTATTTCCATCAACCGGCCTATTAAAATAAACGTATTTTCCCATAAAAAAATTTCTGAGGAACATATGGTTAAAACTCCGGTATTGAGCAATAAGAAGATCGTCCACACAAGCCATAAACGTCCGCGCACCGGCTCGATTCCATGTCGTGGAAGTATCCAATACGCAACACCAAACACTAAATTGAGCATCCACCCGATAAAAAGCCACTCGATGTGCACCGGGAGCAATCGCCATATCAACGGCGATAATGGTATCCCTTTATTGACCAACATTAAAGCACCGATTGAAAAACCGGCAACAAAATACAGTAATGCAGCTCGAATGAACCAAACGCTTAATGACGGCATTTCATTTTCCTTTCACGCGCTTCCATATCTGCACCGCATAAACTACTCCACCGAACCACAATAAACCAGCCGATACCAAAAGAGGTATAGGCTGATCCGGACGTACATATACGAGAGGTTCACCAACAGCACGCGCTAAAAGTCCGGCATTAATGCAGAAGTAAACGAACCATCCGACTCGATCCGATCCACGCGGGTGTTCGCGTGACTGCGCGGGAAACATCCACCAACTGACGCCAATGATAATTTGGGTGATCCATCCGATCATAAACAGATGAAAATACACCGGCGTCATCGCCGGCATAAAAAGCCATGCGTCAAAGAGAGATGGAATTTTCAGAGTAACGCCAAGTATAAAACTGGCTACAAAATAAACGAGCCCTGTTTTAATAAACCAACGTGATAGAGCGGGCATAATGGTTTTATTAAGTATTTTTTATAAAATAGTCTTTATCAGTTCGGGTTGTTTTACGAACTCTGGAGTGTGCAATCTTCACCAAGGCCACCCACGTATTAGCATGATCGCACACATCAGAACGCATAATCCTAAAATCAAATTGACTCGCCCGATCCAGCTTGCCACTTTGCGGTAATTTTGTGAAGCCTGTGAATCGGAGTTTTCTTTCCAATGCGCGGTTGCTTTCTGCCCGATATAAAAATCATGAATCGCGCTGAGCATAAAAATAATAGCGACCAGAACTAACTTAACAGCAAGCGTTTCTCCAAAATATCCTGTCCACATCCCTGATGAAAAATAATCCGGCAACCGATAACCTCTGAAATATAAATTGATCGAACCTGTCAGAAGCAACGTCCATAAACTTAGCCACCCGACATAACGAAATCGCAAACCAATCCATTCAACCATTGAACCGGCCATGCCCTGAAATTCTTTTTTTCTGACCATGGGAACCATTGTGGTAACAAAAAACATCAATCCGCCGATCCAAACCATCGCGCTCAACACGTGAAGAAAAATTGATATGAGATACCACAAACGCATATGTTTAAAAGTCTTTTTTACGAAAATATCGCAAGCCCAAGAAAAATGGCGTCACGATCCACAAAATTAAAACGGTCATCGATATACCGAGACCAGTGCCGGCGCTAAAAAAATGATGAAATACCGCGCCGGTATAACCCATCATCGCCGAAACATTAAATTTCAAAAGCAGCATGACGCGAGCAAGATCAACAGGATTGGCCATGCTCATACCGATCATCACAGTCTCCAGAGGATAATCGTCAAACCAATAAATTATCAACAAAATAAAACCGTCGTACACAACGGTAAAAAACATCCAGATCAACATCGCTGCTCCGATGCCTTTGACCTTGTCCTCGTAGCGAATAGCTATCCAGAAAGCGATTGCCGTGAAAATCCACGTCAGCAATACGCCGGTAATAAGCAGCAATATTAGGGATGAAAAATACCGGGCGTCCACAGCGCCTTCTAATAAAAATGGTAAGCCTGTTCCAAATACAAATCCGGCCGAAAGCGTAAAGCTGAGCCCGCAATAAATGCCCCAATAAATATTTTTACGATCAATCGGCTGCGATAACAGCAATTCAATAAATTCGCGAGAATGATAGACGTACATCGCGCCAAAAATAATGCTCGCAAGCGGGATGACAGCGAGAATAATATTCATCAGGCTGACAATGACTTTGGCATCCGTACCGGCAAACCGGAAAAGCCCATCGGTAATAACAAGAAAAAATATTGCATAACCGGCCATCCACTTGCTGCGCAAGATGTTATGAAATTCATACTTCAGGATTTTTGCAGTTCCGTCCATGCCGGCCGTCCTTTCATCAAAGTTGCTATCGCGCGCTCAAGATTGCGTTCACCGGTAAAGCGCACCAGTTCCTCGGTCAAGCCTTCAAAGTAAATTTTTCCTTCCAGTAAAAATACGATATGTTCGGAAAGTTCTTCCAATTCGCTCATAATGTGTGACGTGAGAATAAACGTTTTTCCGTTATCACGTTCTTTTAAAATTTTATCTTTCAAATTACTGCTGGCAATCGGATCGAGTCCCGCGGTCGGCTCGTCCAGAATCAAAATTTGCGGCTTAAATAAAAACGCAATCACCGCACTGACTTTCTGACGCGTGCCTCCGGAAAGAGTCCGTATCGGTTTATCCCATTCCTTGCCAAGATCAAATGCTTCAAAAAGTTCCATATCCGTTTCGCCGGGACGATGCCGTAAATCCTGTACAAGTGCGATCAATTCTTTGAGGGTGAGGTTCTCGGGAAATCGGGCGAGCTGCGGCATGTAGCCGATTTTTCGCCGATAATCCGATCGACCGTTGACCCGCTCGTTATCGATCAAAATTTCGCCCCGATCAGGGAATACGAGCCCGAGAACGCTTTTGATCAATGTCGTTTTACCGGCGCTGTTGGGTCCCACGATGGCCGTAACTTTACCCGGTTCCACGGATAAATTAATACCTTTGAGCACTTGAAGCTTTTGATAGCTTTTTTCAAGCGATTGAATCCGTATCATGGCAATCTCCGCATTCGTGGATTCGCATCGGTCAGCGTTTCAGGTGTCAGCGCCGGAATCACCGATTCGGCCGCATCGATCACATCGATCAGAAAACTACGAAGTAAAATCAATGCGGTCGGATATTGTTCGATTAATAATGAAAATAAACGGACGGGACGAAACGGTACATCGCCGACGCCGTCGCGGTTAAGATCGTACCCCTCGTATGCGCTCCAGTAATTGGAATCGAATACGTTATAATTCTGGCGGCTGTTCGTTGCAACATCAAAGGCATTTCCTATGAAATTGTTTTGGGAAAACACATTGTCCGTAGAATTCGCCATAATGCGCACCGCCCAGCCATTGTTTAGAAATTCGTTGTCCGAAATGCGATTCCGGCTCGTGCCTTCGGCGTGAATACCGACGGTATTATTCATAAACGTATTACCGGTAATTTCGCTTCCGGTGATATCTTTTAACAAAATGCCGTATGAAGCCGCTCCCCAATTATCTTCGAAACGGTTGCCTTGCATCGTTATGTTTTTGGTATACATCACCGCAACTCCGGCGCTGTTACCTTTGAAAAGGTTATTTTTATATACGCACGTATCTGAAAACATAAAATGAAGTCCATAACGAAGATTGCCGATACTGTGATTGCCGGTAATCGTCGAACGTTTGACGAATTCAAAATATATTCCGTCGCGGTGGCGCTGAATGGAATTATTCTCAATAGTAATGTCGTGGCAATTCCATAAGTGAATACCATTACCGGAACTGGCTTCTTTCTCAGCCGCAGCGACAAGATCGTTTCCACGAATCGTACAAAACCCGGACTTTGACAAATAAATGCCAAAAAAAGCATTACGAAAACGATTATCGATGATATTTGAGTTATCGGATTCAATGAGTTTTATTGCGGCGTTGTCTTGAACGTAACTCACGCCGACATTTTCAAAAGTTAAATTGTTGACCGTAACGCCGGAGGCCTTGACTGTCAGAATTTGAAATTTATTTTCACCGTCAAGCACCGCCCCGTTCTCTCCGGTCAAAGTGATCGCGCGAGTGATTTCAAGCGCTCCTTCTCTATAGATACCTGATTTGACAATAATACGGTCGCCATCTCGGGCAGATTCGATGGCAGAACGGATCGTTCGGAACTCACCACTTTCTCCGACAATCAATTCCTTGGCCGAAACAATGTTGATCCACATTAAAAATATGTAAAAAACTTTTTTCATTTATGCGTTATTTGTTCGTGTGATGCGATTCCACACGCACCTTGACTTGTTGCCAATCCAGAACATCGCCGTCAAACTGTGTTTGCATCGAACGTGCATCATTGACATCAGCATAACCTGAAAGAAACATTCCCATCGGGCTTGGAATATTCGTACTTTGCAGGAATTGAGCCTCATCGGTACGTATCCATTTTCCAGGGTTTTTAAAATCGGTAATCCACATTGAATGAATTTCATTATCTGGAATTTGTCCTAAGTACGCGGCAAGACATTCTATAGAATCAAATTTATAAATTTTTCCTTTTTGAGTAATCAATTCTGATCCGAATTTTTCATCGGCAATGATCATGCGGCAATGAGCACAGGCATCGTGTCCATATTGAATTCCTTCAGGCTGCCGGTTGCATCCGATGATGATCAAACTAATGAGCCACCAATACGTTTTCATTTTTTGCATCTTTCGATGAAATATTTGTTGTACGTTTTTCTCTGTACCACACGATCACGGCCAATAAGAATGATAACCCCGCTAACGCGCCGCCGATGTAAGGCAACGATGTCGTTCGCATATTGAGCAGTTGCTTGGTCCCGATCAGCGGCGGCTGATACGTCATACCCGGAACTTTGATCGGCGCATCGGGATTCAAATTATGTCCGTAATCATATTCCCACAAATAAAAATCGACCAAACCCGCTACAAGGACTATTAAAAAAATTCCAATCCAAACCAACAACCAATTTCGGTCACTGAGAAATGTTACTAAAAACCCTGACACGATCAAAAAGCCGACGATATACGGCATCAGTGTTAATTCAGGAATCGATTCAGGTGTAATGATTTTCATTCCGATATAATGATTGAGTCCATTGATCGTTTTCAGATCATTAGGATTTTGACCGGTAATCTGATCGATCCAGATATACAATCCCAATCCTTCAGGATATTGAGGCGCATCAAGCTTGATCCACCACAGCGGCGTAAAGTACAAACCGATAAGAATCAGTGACGCAGCCAGTAACATGATTTTCGATGATGATTTCATGACAATTCTTTCACAATCAAATTTAAAAGAAAAGGAGTTGCCGAAATTGTTTCGACAACCCCTTTTTATCCTTTATTTGCCTGTTCCAAACGAAAGTGGCACGTTAGTATTGGTTTCCGATACACGAACATAGCCTTGCATTTCCTGGTGCAGCGCAGAACAAAAATCCGTACAATAAAACGGATAGATTCCGGCTTTTTTCGGCGTCCAACGATAGGTCAAAGTCTCACCCGGCATGATCAAGAGTTCGGCCGTATTGCCACCTTTGATCGCAAATCCATGAGGAATATCCCAGTCTTGTTCGAGGTTAGTCACATGGAAATATACTTCGTCGCCGACTTTTACTCCTTCGATATTATCGGGAGTGAAGTGTGAACGCGACGCAGTCATGTAAATGTGTACCTCCTTGCCTTTCTTCTCGACCCGCGCATCTTTTTCGCTCTTGGTCACATACGGATGCTTATTCTCGTTGATGTCATAAATTTTTCTCTGATTTTTCGTCACTAATTCTGCCGCGATTCCTTGTGCATAATGAGGTTCGCCTACCGTTGGAAAATCCAACAGCAGTTTCATTTTGTCGCCGCTAATATCGATCAATTGTGCGGATTGATTTAATTCAGGTCCGGTCGGAAGATAGCGGTCTTTGGTAATTTTATTCATCGCGAGAAGATATTTTCCCCAGGGTTTGTGGCTATCGCCGCCCGGAATCATCAAGTGACCGATGGAATAATAAGCAGGAATACGATCGACAACTTCCCACGTTCCTAATTTCCATTTTGTCACTTCAGATGAGACGAAATGCGATGTGTACGCATATCCTTTTCCGTCAAATTCCGTATGCAATGCGCCCAGACCGGCTTCCTGAACTTCACCTGCAATCACCGCATCGTATTTCAGTACTGGAATTCCTTCCACCTCACCGTCAAACGCTTTGTCTTCAATAGCTTTTTGAATTTTTGCAAACGCAAATACCGGAATGACGGTGGCTAATTTTCCTCCGCCAACAATATACTCGCCTGACGGATCAACGTCTGCGCCGTGCGGTGATTTTGGGCAAGGAATCAGATACATCATGTCCGGACAATCCGCCGGTATCAGCATTTTGACGCCTTTATTCAGATTGGATTCCGCCATTTGGGTCGATTCGTTAAAAACGTTGTGATAATATTCTCCGCCCCAATCTTTGGCTTTTCCCTGCTTCACATACTCTTCGGCTTTTTTCCAGTTAACCGCCAAAATAAAATCTTTATCTTTTTGGCTCGCGTTAATTTCCAATAACGTATGGGCTTGTTCGGTATTATACGTCGAGAAGAAAAACCACCCGCTGGAAGGCCCCTTTCCCGCATGGCTCAGATCGTAGTTAAATCCGGGAGCCAGAATTTGAAACGCAATACTCATATCGCCGGACTGCGGGTTCACTTTGACAAATGACAGACTGCCTTTAAAATTTTCTTTGAAACTGTTGATTGGAACATCGCGATCGGGAATCGGCACGCTGAAGCGTGTTGCCGCAACGATGTATTCCGTATTTTCCGTAGCGAAAGGTGAAGCATGATTACCGCCGCTGTTGGGAATTTCAAGAATTTCGGCCGTACGGAAAGTAGACAGATCGATGCGGGCAATACGCGGCGTATTGTTGGAATTAATAAACAACCACCGACCGTCGGGTACATCGTTGGTTTTTGACAGTTCCGGATGGTGACTGTCATCCCACGGGATGAATCCGTGGGTACTATTTAACATATTTTTCGTCTCATCAGTGTATCCATAACCGTTCTCCGGATTAACGGCAAACACTGGAATGACGCGTAATAAGCGCCCGCTGGGTAATCCATACGCCGCTACTTGCCCGCTAAAACCGCCGGACAAAAACGCGTAGAATTCGTCATAGCTTCCCGGAGCCACATAGACTTTGGACGCCGCGTCGCTCGAGCCGGCCATTTCTTTTTTGCCGGAGCAGCCCCACCAGAATATAAATCCTACGGCCAGCGCGAGGGCTATCTTCACGCCGGTTCGTTTCCAAGTCGAAAACATAATCCACCTCCACCTAATGTGAGTTGATGTTAAGTTCGCTGCAATCGCCATTGCAGCTATAGTTATTACGCCGAAATCGTTTCAGCGTAGACAACAATTACTTCTTCTTCTGTTCTGCCGAATAACGGAAGTATTCCAAAATGGCCATCGCTTCGTCCTTCGTGACATTTTGGAATGTCATCGGTGTCATAAATTCCGCCAATAATTTCTTAGCATCCGGATGTTTTTTGATCATTTCGTCCGGATTGAGAATCATGTTGACGATGTATTCCGGTTTGCGGCGTTTCGTGACTTCACGGAGCGGCGGCCCGACATAACGGTCGTCCAACCGGTGGCAGGAAAAACATTTGGTCTCAAAAACTTTCTCGCCGGTTTTGGCTAATGTTGCGTTGACGGCCGCCAGTTTAAATTCGGCCGTAATCGGTCCGACTCCGTGTTCGAGTTGAAACGTGTTGAGTCCCGACGGATTCGATTTGACTACATTCGATCCGGTATTGGCCGCGGTTTTAACAGGCTCTTTGCCGTTTTCTCCGGAAGCTTCTCCGCACGACCAGAGCATGACGCTGGTAACGAGCAGAACCATAAGCATTATTTTGGTTTTCATAATTCCTCCAATCAATTGATTTATAAGTTAACTTGTTTTTCGAGTTCAATGGCTTTAGGAAACAGAATATTGTTTTCGAGGTGAACATGCTGATGCAAATCACGTTCAAATTCTTCCAATTCGGCAAAACATACGCGATAAGTTGTGCACGCGTCTTCCGGCGGAGTAAAATTATTGCTCAGACGGCGAATTTGTTTCAAGGCATCGCCGGCTTCTTCATGTTCGATTACCATCACGCGAATTGGATTTTCGACGGTGACAAATGGCGGATATTCTTTAGAAATACGACCGTCGCGGATGTCAATCAATTTTTTGATGAATGGAAAGAGTATGTTCTCTTCGTTGTGCATATGCCGAATAAGTTCTTCTTTAACAGCCTCGAAGTGAGAGCCGATGGAGCCTAGTTCCGGATGACGTGAGCCGTGAACTTCGATTAATTTTCGAAGGTGAGCGGTCAATACCTGTAATTGATTGCGAACGAAACTATGATGCCGGTTGACGATGTAGTCAGCGAGAAAATCGATTTCCCATGCATCAAAATTTTCAACCCGACCTGCAGTGTTTTTCAATTGTGCTACATCGTTCAGAACTTTTTCCGGGTCGATTCCTTTTTCCGCACATCCTTGACCGAGCGACTTTTTGCCACCGCAGCAAAAATCAAGACCATA
Organism: bacterium; assembly: GCA_019695335.1. Classification (NCBI taxonomy): domain Bacteria; species bacterium. Next base: position 18,913 of record JAIBAF010000035.1, on the reverse strand, counting down.
TTGCTCAAAAACAGCTGCAGTCCGAAAATCATTCTTAACAATTTCACCGATCGAAGTTGACGTCTGAAAATCCATTGATTTATCTCCTTATTGTATTTAAGACTCTTTTATCTTAATTTGATTCAAAAAAATAGCTTTAATTAATAATATATTGATTATTTGATACTTATACTGTTATTGCTAATGATGAAATCCTGAAATTATTGTCTTTTGTTTTTCGAGCAAGGTGTCCCAGGGATGTTTGTTCAAAAGTTCGTTTAATTTGATCTCTGACTCCTACCATTTCATCGTGGAGCGGGCATGGTTTATCAAAACCGCAATTGGGAAGGCCTAAAACGCACTCTTTAAAAAGATCCATGCCATCAACCGCTTTTACAATTTCGATCAAAGAAATGGTATCTTCTGCTCTTGCCAAAGCTACTCCACCTTTGGCTCCCCTAAACGAAGTCATAAGATTATTTTCAGTAAGTGTCTGTAAAATCTTAGTTAAAAAATGAAAAGGAATATCAAGCTTCTCCGCAATTTCACGAATAGATACATAACCGTTCTTACCATTGGCGGTGACATAAAGTGCAGCCCTGATCGCATATACGCAACTTTTGGAGAGTATCATAATTCGGACTCCTTTATCCTAATATAAGATATGAATTGCCGTTTGTCAATAACGAATTGCAAAAACACGATTTTTAAACAAAAAAGGCTATCCCGTTTCAAGGATAGCCTTTTCACCTGATTTAATAAGAATTTATTATTTTTTCATCTTATCTAATATCTTCTCCATCTCATCCATCACTCGATTCATTTTCTTCATCGTCAGTTCTAATGGTTGAGATGTTGTCATATCGACGCCGGCTTTTTTGAGCAAATTGATGGGATAGTCCGAACCGCCTGCCGCGAGAAATTCCATATATTTTTTAGTCGCTTCTTTATCGCCGGCTAAAACTTTTTCAGACAAAGCTGCCGAAGCGGTAAACGACGTGGCGTATTGATACACGTAGAAATTATAATAAAAATGAGGAATATACGCCCACTCCGTCTTCATTTCATCATCAACGATGCACACGCCTTTGTCATGACCATAATATCGCTTGGTCAATTCCATGTAGATCTCGTTGAATTTATCGCCCGTTAGCGCTTCGCCTTTTTCGGCAGCTTCGTGAATTTTCATCTCAAATTCTGCAAATTGCGTCTGGCGGAAAACCGTTCCTTTGATATTTTCCAAATAACTACCGAGCAGGGACAACTTCACTTTATCGTCTTTGATCTGCTTCAACATGTAATCGATGAGCAGCGCTTCATTGAACGTCGAAGCAACTTCCGCAACAAAGATGGGATAATTGGCCGTCGCGTACGGCTGAGTTTTATTGGAATAATAGCTTTGCATCGTGTGACCAAGTTCATGTGTCAGCGTACTCATATCGTCGTATTTGCCGTTATAATTCATCAACATGTACGGATGCACGTCGTACGCGCCGCCGTTGGAATACGCGCCTGAGCGTTTACCCTCCGTTGGATACATGTCGATCCAACGTTCCGAAAAGGCTTTTTTTGTCACGCCGATATAGTCATTGCCCAGCGGTGCAAGCGAAGCGATAATATTCTGCTCGGCCTCGCCGACGGAATACTTCAGATCGACATTATCGAGCAACGGCGCATACAGATCGTAATAATGCAATTGATCTAAACCAAGAATCCTCTGGCGCAATTTCAGATATCGGTGAAACGTTGCCAAATTATCGTTCACGCCTTTGACGAGGCTTTGATAGACGCTGACCGGAATGTTATTGGCATCGAGTGCGGATTCCATAGCGGAATCATATTTCCTGGCTTTTGCAAAAAACATATTCCGTTTGACGCCGGCATATAATTGAGTGCCGTACGTACGCCGAAATTCATTAATCTTACCAAAAAAAGTAGCAAATACTTTTTTACGATCTTCGCGATTACGCAGCGTCCGTCCGATTTGAAAGTTGGCCTGATCGAGTTTTAATTTTTGACCGTCACTTAAAGTGACTTCCGGATAAGGAAATTCAGCGTTAGAAAAAATATTGAAGATGCTGTAGGACGCATCGGCCATCAGCCCGGCATCGGCAATAATTTTTTCTTCGCCGGCAGTACCGGTATGCGCCTGGCGGCGAAGCAAGTCATCCAGATAGAATCTATAAATTTCAAGTTTCTTTTCTTTGGCAATAAATCCGTCGACGATCTTCTTATCCATTTTCAGAATTTCAGGTTCAACAAACGACGTGATCGCTCCAAATTCTGATCCAACCTGGCTCATTTCCTGAACCATACCGAGGTATTTGGATTCCCGCGTATCCTGATCCGAATTCATACTGGCGTACACGTAGATGCGGGTAAACGTCTTATTCAATTCGGTAACCAGATCCAAACATCCGAGCAATTGCTGGGACGATTGATTCAATGTGCCTTCATAAGCTTTGATTTTTTTAAAATCCTGGACGAGTTTTTTTTTAGCCGTTTTCCATGCATCATCCGACGGATAAATATGAGTGAGGTCCCATTTATATTGATCGGCAATTTTGGTACGGTCTTTTTCCTGGGCAAAAGCGCTTACTGTTGCAAAGACTAAACAAAAGAGCATGATCCCGGTTAATTCGATATTGTGCATAATAATCCCTTTCTATTATTTTTTTTGAGAAGCAGTGCAAAGTACGATGACACAATTTAAACGGCAAGCAGATTTTGAAGCTATACCTGTCATATCGAACAGTATATTAAAGAAAATAATCAAAATCTACCCCCTTGGACTGTTGACACATAGAACTTTTTTGTATAAGGTTATTATAATCTGCTGACTACATAAAAAGGAGCTTTGTGTTCATGAAGAATTACGCGTTACGAAATTGTTTTTTATTTCTTTTACTCACCTTGCCCTTCCTTCAGGATCTATATGCACAGGAAAAAACCGGCAGAAATCTTGAGGCAATCCTTTACAATTTAATACAAACAAAAGACAATCATGATCGAACTGTTCAGGGAGCCTACACAAAAGAAGGCATTAAAAAACATCCTTCTATTGATGAAATCATGGAAGTCATTATAGAATTTAAAGAAGAGCCCTTGATCGTTCAGCAATTTAAAACAACGACGCGACTATCGAGGTTGTTTTTCAGTAATCGTCACCGTCAATTTGTCGATGACGTCACGCGAATACAAAATCAACTTCAACAGCACAATAAAAAATTATTAAAAACTGTTCAGACCGTCAGAACGCGCCGGATGTTTGAAAAAACATTTTTTGGCGTGAGCATGGATGCGCCTCTTTCGGTGATTCAGCAGGTGAGTCGCTTGCCGTATGTCAAAAAAATTCATTTTATAAAAAAAGTTGAAGCCGTATTGGAACAAAGCGTATCCTTGATCAAGGCCGATTCTGTCTGGTATCAATACGGTTCACAAGGTGAAGGCGTTATTGTTGGAATTATTGATACCGGTATTGATTACATGCATCCCGATTTAGGCGCCGGCATAGGGCCAACGTTCAAAGTTATCGGTGGCTATGATTTTGTCAATAATGATAATAACCCGATGGACGACAATCGGCACGGAACCCATGTTGCCGGCATCGTCGCGGCCAATGGCGTTTTAAAAGGTGTCGCTCCCAAAGCAAAATTAATGGCCTACAAAGTTCTGAACGCCGGCGGAAACGGTTCCGAGGATGATATTATAGCGGCTATTGAACGCACAGTCGATCCCAATGATGATGGCGACTTCTCCGATCACCTGGATGTTGTCAATATGAGTTTAGGCGGTTCGGGAGGACCTGATGATGCTATGAGTACTGCCGTCGATAACGCCGTCAATGCCGGCGTGATTTTCTGCATCGCAGCCGGAAATTCATATAATTATCGTACGATTGGGAGCCCAGGCACCGCACGCGAAGCGATTACTGTCGGTGCAACGGATAAATCCGACGACATTGCCTCGTTCTCATCAAAAGGACCCAATGAAGATATTGCTTCAATCAAACCGGAAATCGTTGCTCCAGGCGCAGCGATCAATTCAACTGTTTTATCAGGACAATATCAATCTTTAAACGGTACGTCGATGGCCACGCCTCACATTGCTGGTGTATGCGCATTGTTGAAAGTCTTACACCCCACGTGGACGCCGCGCCAAATGAAATCAGCATTGATGACTACGGCATTGGATATCGGCAAAGATGTGATGGCTCAGGGCGCCGGACGCGTTCAACCATTAAAAGCAGTAGAGACCGATGTTTTCGCCGAACCGGCTCACTTGAGTTTCGGTCGCGATCCAAATGACAATCTCTGGACAGTCAGCGATACCATACTTATCCGCAATTCTTCCGGATCGAGCCAAACCTTTAATGCAACATTCAGCGGCGTTCAAACCGGCATCCAGTTAACAGCTACGCCAGCAGGATTCACTTTAAATGCGGGCGAAACGCGGGAAATCATTGTAAGCCTGCAAGTTAATAACATGATTTTGCCCTACCCAACCAATGCTTCTTCCTGTTATGAGGGAAAAATGATCGTAGCCAGTTCATCAGACACACTCAAGCTACCGTGGGCATTTTTTAAATCAACCGTTGCAACATTAGTCTTCGACGAATTTTCATGGGATTTTGCATTAACCAACCAAAATGATTTTGTGACATGGTATGAAGCAAATGATGTAAAGCAGTGGGAAGAATATGAGATTGACGTTGAACCTGGGAACTATGATCTAGTCGCCTCATTCATATTTCAAAGAGGAATCATCATTAAAGAAAATGTATCGGTTTCGCCTGGCGCTGTCATTCATGTTTCAAAAAACGACTTGACCAATACCATCCAAGTCAATGGCGTTAATGAGAATGGCTCTGCGATGGATACTCCGATATTGGATTATATCATTACCTTTCCTGAAAATTCTATTCTCACCAATTGGGTTGTCGAAGCTCAAAACAATCCAAGTTCCATCACACAATTTTCCGATCGGATCAAAGTCACACCCACAGTCTTGGATGGAGATGCAAATACAAATGTATTTCGTTTAATTCATTTTCCAACCATTAGCAACGGATTAACTTCTAATATTACTGTCAGTAATTTATCTTCCGATTTGTTCACTAATTATTTATCCAACATCAATTTTTCTTATTCGAATACCGACCTTACGGTATTTAGCCCGTTCGCATTAGCAGCCCGTCGGGATGACAGTAATCATTACTATGCCTGGCTTTTTTTTGGAGGATGGGAGTATGATGCAACCAAGACAGTGAAATTGGTTTCCTCCAAATATGCTCCTAAATATCAATGGGGAAACCGAGCTTATACGTTGAATCAGGATAATACCGTTATCTACAACACATCTGATTGGGAAAGCCGCAATGATACTTTGACAACTTTAGATGATGTTACAGCGCCCAATGCGATGTATTATCCGGCCGGTGATACAATTCAACCTGGCAAAAATCCAACGTACATTTGGACGGTTCCTCACAATGGTGACCCCGGTAGTCCAAACTCATACGGAAATAACACCTATATGTCATTTTACACATACGGCGGCATTGACGAATACAAACATTATGAGCAAATAAAATCTCAATTCACTATTTATGATTCATCGGGAGCTTACTTAGCCCAAAACGTAGAGGGCAGTAATATCGCTATGAATCTTGCTCTTGATCGATATACAGTAGAATTCAAAGATACGCTTTTCACAGAAAAAAATATTGCAGGTCGCGCCAAACTAAAACATGAATTCGATTTAAGGCTTTACGACGCCGATCCTCCCCAACTTACTTCCATGCGATTGTACAAAGATGATTATCACGTCCATATGCAAAAACCGGTTAAAGGGGAACCGCTACGGTTAAAATTTTCACTCGCTGATCATTTGATCAAAGAACACACCTACTATCGCGTCGACACAACAACTGTTGAATTCCTTACCCGATACTATGGAAGCCAAGCTTGGCAATCGTTGCCACTAAAAGCGCTTTTTGAAGATACTTACTATGGAATGCATTACGAAGCCGATTTCACTTCATTAAATAATCAAGACTCCGTTGGATTCGATGTCATGATTCGTGCGAAGGATGTGAGTGGCAACTCCATTGAATATTCGTTATCACCTGCTTTCTCTGTCGGCTCATATATTCGGCCACGCAATGAGCCCCTCCAACCTACTACAGTGGGCGTTTGGGCCGATACTATCACTACCTGGCATGATGCCGATATAATATTGCCGATTCGAGCGCGCAATTTTGAGGATATCATTTCAGCCCAATTTACATTGGACTGGAATCCTGCCATAGTTTCATTTGATGGAATTGAACAGTCCGGATTGGATGGAATGGACTCATCCTCATTTGGATTTACAAATACTGAGTCAGGTCAGTTGGCTTTTGCATGGCTGAGCCCGGACCTCTTACCGCGCAGTTTGACAGACGATGCAATAATATTTAACGTCAAATTTCATGTGATCGGAACAACTAATCAATCGACTGATGTTCGCATTATTCAAAATCCAACGGCTATAGAATTCATCGATCATAACTTAAACGAATTGGCTTATGCTGTACAATTCGGTTACATCAATCTTGTCGAATATCAGCCAGTTACATTGAGTGGATTGATACGAAACGGATCGGGAACTCCCCTTCCCAACGCCATGGTTACTATTGCAAGTAACGGTATCGTCAGTAACGATATGAGTAATCAAGCAGGTCAATATCTGGCCAATGCACATTCTTATGGAAACTATCAAATTTTTGTCAACCGATATGGCGAATCCAATATCCGTAAAGGCTTGACGACGTTGGATGTTCTTTTGATGCGGCGGCATGTTCTTGGTATCAAACTATTGGAATCACCGTACCGGATAATCGCCGCCGATATTAATCAGTCTGGACAAATCTCTAATCTTGACGTGACACTACTTCGTTCGATGATCTTGGGTGACATTAATACTTATCCGTCCGGGAACGCTTGGACATTTATCCCATCGAATTTTGTTTTTGATGATCTAACCCAGCCTTTCTCTTACGACACTCTTTTGACAATCAATAATCCGAGTAATAGGAATGATCTGAATTTTACTGCAATTAAATTCGGCGATATCAACGAATCGTGGAAACCCGATACAGCACTGACGAAAGAAAACAAAGTTCTCACGTCGGATTTGCACTTTGAAATCCGCCCTTCTATCCAAGGACAAGACAGATCGATTGAATATGCCATTTGCACAAAAAACTTCAATAACATTGCAGCCTATCAATTTACATTCCAGTACGATCCAGCCGAATTAAGTTTCTCAGCCTCTTATGACAGAATTGGAAATTACATCGGAATGAGTCTTGTCAGTGAAGGTAAAATCAACATTGGTTGGGATGATCCGACGGCGAGCGGAACGACTTTACCCGTTGGCGACACACTTTTGGTCTTGAAATTCACAACACAGCAAAATTTACCGGTAGTTTCGATTAATTCATCAGCACTACCCGCCGTAGCGTATAATGGTGATTTACAGGAATTATCGATTCTAGGTACGATGGTTCAGCCGTTACCACAAGCTTATGCTTTAGGCCAAAACTACCCCAATCCTTTTAATCCGAACACAACAATTAAATATGAAGTGTCAGTCAAATCGAAAATTACTTTGAAAATTTTCAACATTATGGGACAAGAGGTTAAAACGTTGGCTAGCGGCGTCAAAGAAATCGGCCGTTATGATGCCGTATGGGATGGCAGGAATTCAAAAGGATTACAAGTTGCGAGCGGCATTTATATCTACCGTTTGAGTACACCGGAAGGATCCTTCTCGAAGAAAATGATATTTTTGAAATAATGTATGAAAAAGGCCGGATTTAGAATTCGGCCTTTTTTTATTTGCCAGGCTTGTGTGACAATTGTAAAATAACAATTCCGGCTATGATGGCGATCAACCCTGTCGCTGTTTTCCAATCCATCGGTTGATTACCTCGAATTAATCCCATTACCGTTCCTGCAAGAGGCGAAACTGAAAAAGCGATAGCTAATGTAACGCCTAAATTTTCCGACACCGAAAGCGATTTATAAAAACTCCACATCCCAAGGCTACCCGCGACTATACCACCGCCGATAATAATCATAATCCAAGCGGAAATGTCCGAAGGATTTTGAATCATTTTCCACGCCGGAATGGACAGCAATCCAAGCACCACAAGCGCCACAGCCGTTCGCAGCGTAATTCCTGCAATGGGTGGGATTCCCATTGCTCGTAATCCGGCTTTTTCGAAATACCCGCCAACACCCCACGCCAATCCCGCGATCATAGCAAACACAATGTAATCCCGCATAAAAACTCCTGCTTTGATGTCTAAAATTTTACTTTGCCTGTCCATATGTCTTTGTACATGACAAAATCGCCGGCCAGACTGTAGAAAGGATATTTGAAAGTTGCCGGACGATTTTTCTCAAAGAAAAAATGTCCAGCCCATGCGAATCCATAACCGAAAATCGGCATCAGCCATAGCAGAATCCACTGATGCGTGATGATAACATAAACCAGCGTCAGTAATACCAATGTGGTCCCAAAAAAATGGAACTTCCTGCAGGTAGAATTGGAATGCTCGGAAAGATAATACGGATAAAAATCATGAAACGAAGCGAAAGTTGTTTCCATAAAGGCTCCTAAATTTTTCCTTGCAGATACTGTTTGCGTCTAACTTCGGGAAACTTTTCGATCGCGTATCGCAACATAGTCCGCGGCATTGTCTTGTAATGGCGCTTCAAAAATTTTTCCTCCACTGTCCTGTCACGCTTACCGATTTCACGCAACATCCAACCAACCGCCTTGTGAATCAAGTCTTCTTCGTCCAAAAGCAACTCCTCGGCAATGTCCATTGTCGGTTGAAACACGCCCTTACGAACAAAATATAATGTAGATAGAATTGCAATCCGCCTTTCCCATAACAGTTTTGATTTCGCCAGTCGCAGCAAAATTTTCTTATCGCGATCCAATAAATATGCACCGATAATTAATGGCGCTGAAAGATCAACCAAATCCCAATTATTGACATAACGAGTATATTTCAAATAAGCTGTATAAATTTTTTTCTGTTGTACAGAATCGGCTTTAGAAAACTGCAATGTCCAAATTAATAACGCCAGCATTCGTTCCTCATGAATCGGCGAACCCAACAATATCACGATATCCGAAAAATTTGTTTCACGGTATTTCTTTGCTAATGCACGCATCTGAGGCGCCGAAAGCCCGATAAATATGTCCGATTCACCGTATTCGCCCGGACCGGTTTTGAAATACCATTTTGAAATCGCGGCCCTTTTCGGATCGGCCAGCACACGCATTTCTTTTTTTATTTTCGGTAGCAGCGAGGTCATAGCAGAATTATTTTAAAAAAAGAGCGAAGTAGTCTGGTCACTGCTTCGCTCTATAAGAAGATCATTACAAATTATAAACTATTCTTTAATGACCAATCCGACAATGGCGCCGGCAACAGCCATCTCCACGAGGGTACCCAAAAACCATGTTAACGCCATCGTATAAGGAATGGGTTGTACGGAATAAGTACCGTATCCCATCGACAAACCGGCTGCCAAGCCGTACATAATCGAGAACGACAATGCATTGGCCAAGGTTTTTTGAGTAATAAATTTTGAATAAATCATGGTAAAAATAACGGCATTCAAAAATGTTACGAAATACATCAATCCCATTTTCATTTCTTCCATCGGGCGCCAAAGTTGGGGCATGCTGGCATATGCACTTTGCAAAATGACGCCATGGATGACAAAATCCAGTGCCGACCATGCAATAAACACAGCCACTACGGCAATAATCATTTTTACCATATCACTCCTCCTATGTTAAGCACGCCGGGATTGGCATGCAGATGGGCTTTACAGAAAGACACAAATCAGGAAAGAAAGGATGGAATCTCAGGAAGAATATACAATGCGGAAATGATTTTGGAAAGAAATTAATTGGACTGAAAAGCTTTAGAAAGTGTGTTTTATCAATTTGAAATTGCTCCGAAGCTGCTGCATCAGTTGATTCAAATTGAAGATTCTAACTTCATAATTCCTCAAGGATTAATTTAAATAAAAAATAAGGCCGTATGTCACATATCCCATTTGTTGATTGAAATCAGGATTGGTCATGTTATAACTTTTACCAAGCTGAAGTTGAAATTTAACGCGTTCATAACCTGCTCGAATCATAATGGCGGGATCAACGATGAATTGATTAGACCGATCACGTAAGTATTGAATTTGATTTTGATCTTCAAAAATCAAATTACCATTAATATCATAATAATGTAAAAGGCTCAACCGAATCGCAACTGCCATATCAAAAAATTTAGTCCGCACTCCTGTCGATGGCTGAACACTGTATCGAATTAATCTGGCCTTGATCTTACCTGTTGTATAGGGATAGTCTTGAAGAGTGGATGGAAAATGATTTTCTAACTGACCATAACCGGTGAGTCCATATATCTCAAACACCAAAGGTTGTGCTTGTCTAAAATAACCTATCCCGGCTTCAATAAAGCTGCCTTTCCCGCCATCACCATCTTTATCCTCGGAAGGTTTTATAAAAAAACCATTGACCATTAAACCAAAATTATTGTGCATAGCGTATGCGCCCTGTAATTCCGCCCGATGATCGCCGATTTGAAACGATACATTTCCATCATTTTTCTTTTGCAGTAAAGGTACATTGAGTGTACTAGGCACATAATAAACCGGACTGCATCCGATTATAAAAATAAAATTTAGTAAAATTATTGGTCGAAGTTTCATCGAAATCGTTATTTCTTATTTTGGTTTTCGTTTACAATCTTCCTTGCATATTCGGCGTTCGGATATGAGGGATCGATCATTAAAGCTTTTTGATAACTTTTAGCCGCCATGTCTATTTTCCCTTGATGATAATAGGCTTCTCCCAAACTATCGTATGCATTGGAAGATTGTGGATAAATAGAAACATTCAATTCAAAAACTTTGACCGCTAAATCCATCAACCCCTTAGTAACAAGTGAATATCCGAAATTATTCAATGTTTCTTCACCAACAATAATTGCATCAGGCTGTGTCTGTCGCACCCTTTTTAAAATTAATCCTAACGAATCAAAATCAACGGTTGAAGCCATCTTATCGAGCACATCGGCTGAAAGAATACCATTGGGATCGTTTTGATCAAGGTAGGTTACTGCTTGTTGTTCATTGATTCCCATATTTTTAGCAATATGTTCAATTTCTTTCTCATACTTTGCAGGCAGGGATTCAAGCATTGAAGAAAGCGCATCTTTGTCGAGCCAAGCGCCGTGCGCCATGACGCCTTGAATATGGTCCAGAGCCGAGATGTCGGCCAGCGGATTTCCATCGATCAAAACGAAATCGGCCTTCTTTCCTTTTGCCAGCACGCCAAAATCATCGGATTTAAGAAAAGAGGCCGCATCAATAGTAGCTGTCCGTAAAGCTTCATAAGGCGTAAAGCCGATCGAAACAAAATTTTTTAATTCTTTAATGAGTGCAAAACCCGGAACAGGCCCTACGGAAACAGCATCGGTTCCGGCTAGAACTTGAACACCTGCCTCATGAAGCCGTTTAATCAGTTTTTTTTGAAAGTCTAAGTTTTTCATTAAGCCCGGCACATCCGAACTCCCAAAACTTTTTAAATACCTGTTATTTTCAGGAGAACGCAACTTTACCCAAAATGGAACTAAATACTTATAGTCCTCTCTTTGCAAATACCGATTAATATCGGATACTTGTTCTACAATCTCATTGTACGTCACGAGTGTTGCTATCACATAACATTTATTTCTGAGAGTTAATTCGACGGCAGAGTCCAGTTTGCTCTCATCAAAACGTTCAATGTTCTTCCCCGGGTTATCAACATCACCGTATAGCGTATACATGTACTCTTCGGCATGTGCTATGGATTGACCGCTTTCCAGTGTTTCTTCAAGTCCTACTTTTCTGGCTACGTGTCCAACTATGATCATTCCGTGATTTTTAGCTGCCTGAATAATGCCGGGATATTCTTCTTTTGAAATATAATTATAGATTTTAACTCCATCATAACCGGCTTGAAACTGGCGTTCAACTTCTTTAATAGCATCCTCAGCTGAACGCGGAGAATAGAACATAGGGCCACAAGTAAAAATCGAAGGACCTAACATTTTTTTCTTATTGATTTGATCACGCCAAAAAAGATGTTGAGGCCTTCCGTCCAAATTAAAAATAGTTGTTACGCCTTGAGACAGATGGACAGCCATTTCCGTTGTATTCGTAAGATGCACATGCAGATCAACCAGCCCAGGAATAAGATACTTTTGTTTGCAATCAATTGTTCGAGCATCTTTTGGTATTTTAACTTTCGCAGAAGAACCGATTTCTATAATTCGGTCCGATTCAACCACAATTGTTTGATCTTTCAGAATCTCTTCCTTATCCATGGGAATAATATTAACATGAGTAAGAGCGATTGTTGTTTTAGTCTGTTGAGCTGACATGTTTTGAAAAAGGCCAACCAACATGATTGACATAAAAATTTTGTTGATATTTCTCATGATTCTTCCTCTCACAATCCATGTCGTTTTATTGACATGTAATTGAAAATCAATTTATGATTCTTCTATTGAACATAGTAATAATTTTTTCATGGTTCTCAAAATTATATATTTAACCATAATTTATCGAATCGCCGGATCGATGTTGAATGAACATGAAAATCCATAACTTTTTCTTTCATCACCACGATTGTAAATGTATGTGCCATTGTAAACCAAGGAAGATCACGATTAAAAATTTTGCACGCTTTTTTATACACATCGCTCCGAATAAGTGGATCCGTTGTAGTTCTTCCCTTTTCAATCAACTGATGCATCTCTTTGCTTGAATAATAGGCCATGTTTTCTGAAGGCTGCGTTCCGGTATAATCCAACAGAGGTGTAAAGAAATTATCCGGATCAGGAATATCCGCAATCCAGGCGCCGAACGCTATGGTATGCTTTCCACTATACGTTTGATTCAAGTAGTCTTCCCATCCCGGATTGATAATGTCTATTTCTATGCCAACGTTTCTTAAATCATTTTGAAGTAATATACTCGCTTTTTGCATTATCGAATTTGGCATTGTCCATAATTGCGTTTTGAAACCGTTAGGAAATCCTGCAGATGCCAATAATTCTTTCGATTTAGCAGGATCAAAAGGTGTTAGACGAATATTATCATTATAACCGATGAGCATCGGTGGAATCGGGTTTTTTGCAAGTCGTCCGAAATTTCCAAAGATTTTATTGGCAAATTTCTCCCGATCAATAGCATATATTATCGCTTCGCGCACCCGTTGATCTGTAAAAGGTTTCTTCTCGCAATTAAATGCCATATACATCACGTTGACGCCAAGTTGTTTTAAATGTTTCATGCCCGGAGTTTTTACACTCTCTTCAAGATCGTCTTCCGTAGGCGATTCCATCATATCAACTTGTCCGGCTTTCAATGCTTCCCAACTTTTTTTTGAGTCTAAAATCGATTGTACGACCAATGTATCGATATAGGGTCGCCCATTCCAATAACGATCGAATGACGTCATAATTGATATTCCGTTCACTGAATCCCAGCTAACAAATTGGAAAGGTCCACTCCCTACGGGATGTTTGTAAAATTCATTTCCATATTGAGTTATTGCCTTAGGACTTGCTATGAAACACATTGTATGCGATAAAAGGCTTAGAAAAGTTGCATCGGGTTTGTTTAACTTAAATTCAACTGTTGAGTCATTGATAGCACGAATATCGGAAATAATCTTGTCCATCTTTAGAGATTTCCATGATATATTATTCGGATTGTAATTGGGGTGTCGCTTATTCCGCTGGCGTTCGAAATTGAATACGACGGCTGCGGCATTACATTGAGTGCCATCATGGAACTGTACATTAGTTCTTAAGTGAAAGGTGTAGAGGAGACCATCTTTTGAAATTTGCCATGAACGGGCAATACCAGGATCGATCCCGGTTTTACCGGCGCTTTGGTTGACCAATCCATCATAAATATTGGATACGACCGGTATAGATCCTGTTTCCTTTATTAGGATTGGATCTAATCCAACAACAAATCCACTTTCTGCATATATAAACTTCCCGCCGTATTTTGGCGCTATATTATCCTGCGTTTTAATTTTGTCATTTATTCCGCATGCGTTAAGCAAAAGTGCCATGAAAATCAGTATTTTTTTCATACCAGCCTGCGATAAGTTGTTGAATCGTTCAGTTTAAAATTTATTCACATTACACTGCACAAAAAAATACCTGCGATGACCCTATATCGCAGGTATTGTTGTTGCTGATAGAGAGAATATTAATAAGGAGTCATATTCATGTCTTTGATTAAATTTTAGCGATTCATGTTCAACTTATTTCACAAAAAGCATCTTACGGGTGGCCGTAAATTCTTTGGTTTGAATTTTGTAGAAGTAAATACCCGAACTCACAGATTGACCGGCATCGTTCTTACCATCCCATAACACACTCTTTACACCACTTTCCTGAACTTCATTGACCAATGTCTTCACTTTTTGTCCTAATACGTTGTACACCGTTACTATTGCTCTCGTTTCCTTCGGTAACGCATATCGAATTGTTGTCGTTGGATTGAAGGGATTTGGATAATTCTGGAACAATGCAAACTCCTTCGGTAACGCTCCTTCGATTTCTGACGCAACATTCGCGTTATAGAATAGCTGGTATTTGCCCATCTTCATCGTCGTCGTGGAAGCGGTTTTGGTGGTTTTGTTCACCGTCGTCTTCATCATTTCAAGACCATCTTTCGTACGACGATAAATCGTCAAATGATTTTCATCCACTCCATCCAGTTTACTATAATCAAACGTGATAGCAACTGATTCATTTAAATCCATTCCGAACGGCCCGAACGAATATGCTTCTGTTAAGGAATAAACCCCTTCTGAAGAGTAGGTTTCAATACCTTCGGCGGTAACGGTCAGATAAGCATCCGATTTCATCGTATTGTCGGCAATCTTCATCATCGTGACACCATCCACACTGTTGAGAGTTATATTGTCGCCAGGTTTCGCCAGCGCGGCTGCCAAAGTACGAACACTGTCTTTTAAATTACTGGCCGTATCTTTCGACGTCACGGTAAAGGAATAATTGCCGGACGCATCCAATTTAAAGTGACCGTAATACACCTGTTTGGCTGCATCGACCGTAATCGTCGTCAGTGTCTCCTGGGAAGCGTTAGGCTTCGTAACTTTAATAAGCGGTTGACCGCTCAATGGTTCATCAGCCGTCGCGATCACATCGATGTATTGCGAAAGATATTTGTCTTGGAAAAAACTGATGCCGGTCACCGGACCGGTGCCATCGGCAATAACCTGCATAGTTACCGGAACGGCGAATAACGGATTCCCGTTGTCGTTACTGGATAAATAAAGGTTAGCTGTATAGTCTCCCAAAGCTAACGTATCGGGCATAAAATTCAGCATTACATTAGCCGAACTGTTGCCATTGATAGTTCCCGAATATGCATTCGCGCTAAGCCAGTCTATGCCCGACGCCGTATTATAACGTACGAAACCTGCACCATTTTCACCCTCGATAAGGTATAGTCCGCGATACTCTCCGTTTGATACGTACGCCATACCCATGTCACTGACGAATGAAAATGGCATGCCGCTGACGACGCCCCATTGCTCGGTAAGGAAATTGAACGCAAAGAGACTGGAATCGCCGTCATCACCGTAGTTTCCGGCCGCATACAGCATATGATTACCCGGGTCGACGGCTGTGCCAAGCACCACACCGCGCGGCGGAGCTGGCAACATCGTCCATTCTTCCGTCATGAGATTAAATTTTGCAAATGTCGTGTCACCATCACCGGCAAGGTCATACATGTAACCGTTGTAATAGCGTAACCCACCCCAATTATTTTCGTAATAAAAATTTAAATTAATTTCTCCCGGGTGAGGCAATGTATCCCACAGTGTAGTAACCGGATCATAATTCACAAAGAGGTATTGATCGGCTTGATAAATTTTTCCACCGAAGGCTTCAAGTAAACCCGATGAAACCGGAGAGTCCATATACGTCCAAGTATTTGAAGCGATGTCATATATACCTATAACATTTTGCCACACATAACTTGTATAAACTTTGCCATTAAGTACAACCGCACTGCCATTCTCACCGCTAAAAATTGGAGCGTTGGCTAATGCTATCCAGCTATTGGTCGTAGGATCGTATTGATAGAATCTATATCCATGATCTTCTTGTGTATAAATTAATCCGGTCTGAGGGTCGGCTGTAAAACATGTCAAAATATCTTCAGCGGATGCCAGTTCATCGAATGAGCCCGGTATCAAATCATACGTTTGAGTCGAAAACGTTTGAGACGATGGCAATAATTTATCAAACGACCCTTTCTGTGTTTGACGGTTACTATTAAAACCTTTATGCACGTTACGATGAATCTGAATTGTTTGCTGATGTGGAACATTATTTTGTAATGAAAGATTCCAAAATAATTTGCCCGATCCGTTATTATTGATCGACAGAGTAGCGCTGGCATTTCCGTTTTTTTCTACTCTTTTAACAATCGCTTCGGTGCTGACATTGATTTCAGGCGGCAATACCGTAGCGTGAATTGAAACCAAATCAGTCGGATTGGCAGGATCATTACTTACGATTTTAACTTTGACATCGTAGGAGCCTGGGATGTAAGCCGGCAGTAACTTAATCAAAAATTCACCCATTCCATTCTGAGCTATATTTCCTGATGATGGAAGCAATTGAACCGGAAGACCTGAGGATTCCATAATCGATCCGTACCAGAATAACCTTCCTTGCCCTCCTATATTATTAATTGAAAGAGCCAAATCAGTTGTATCACCCAACGCACACTCAATATCAAAAGACGTATCAGGAGTAACAGACATCTGTGGTGGAAGCACCGTCACTTTAACCGGCAAGGTAATTATTGTATCAGCAGGATTCATGTCGTTGCTGTAAATTTTAATGGAAGCCTCATAATCCCCGGGATATAGAAACGATCCGTCAATCGTTACGCCCACCTGCACGCTTGAATTGGCAGCCACACTACCTTCGTGAGGATTAACCGTTAGCCAAAACGGTTGTAACGAGTTCCTAATTATTATTTTTAAAACGTCAAAATCATTTGAAGAGCCCCAATAGTAATTGTCACCGGGACTTAAAAAATATATCAACCTGCCACTGCCAATGCGTTTCTCGACTAATGCCGGATAACCATCACCGTTTACCGCAACCGTTGATGCCAGTGGGTCAGTAATTCGTAATGAGTAAAAAGCTGTTTGAGGATTTTCAAAGTTATATGTGCCCGGAAGATTGTACGCAAGGCGATTGGAAGGATCGGCAATACTGAAGTGCGGCGTATTTGAAATGTTCCATCCGTGTATATTATTATGAGACAATAAAAAGTTGTTAACTCCGTCATAATAACGGGAGTAGTCGGTGCCTCCCATTATAAACAGTGTTTTTCCTGATAAGGCAGCATTGGCAAGTGCTTCTATACTTCTTTCATCCACGTAAGCCCCGTTCAAAGAGACAAAAATGGTATGATAATTCGAATAATCAATCCCTGTGATGAGATTTCTTGCGTCAATCGAATCCAGTGGAATATTTATTGAATCAAACGGAACCTGTAATTCATTTAATGCTCGATTTACTGAGCCACCTGTCGAACTCGATATTAGAACCAGAACTTTGGATGACGTGACGCTGAAGTTTGATGTGAAAAAAGAAAAACCGGCCCTCGGCGAAATGGCACTCTCTCGATAAGCCGAAAAACTAGGCGACGATTCCGAATTCGTGACTATTCTCCAGTTTAATACATTACTTAAATCGACGTTTTGAATAGTAATTGTTCTTTTCACGGAATCCCCAGCACCGACGACAATCCATAAGCTGTCCGGTGCGACGGCAATTTGCTGAGCGAAGCCCTGAACACCCGTCATGAGCAACGCCAGCAACCACATATATGCATAAAACTTTTTCATGATATTTTTCCTTTGTAGTTGTTTGTGTTACACAGTACCGCGAAGGCTTTCAATCAGCGCAGCCAAGTCCTGCTGGTATGTCGGGCTGCCCGGATTCAGCGTATTCGACGGAGCGAGTACATTGACCACCGTCTGGGCCTGAGCATACTGTCCCAGTAAGAAATGAGCCCGTGCTTTCACCCATAATAAGTCAGTCTGTGTAATGGTATTGTCGTGACTAAACGTATAGCTACTGGCCGTAGTGCCTGTAATGGTAACCACCGCATCCACATCCGTAACGGCATTGGCATGATTTTGTGAATTGAGTTCTGCAAAAGCTTTACCGGCATGCGCATCGTTGCCGCCGCCATGAGCCAATGCATTCGTAAATGAGGTAATCGCCGGAGCCAATTGATCCTGTTTCAGCCTGGTCCAGCCCTGGCCGGTATAGGCTTCACCGTAGTTCGCATCCAATCCGACCGCGTCATTGAAATCGGTGATCGCACCTGCAAAATCAGCGGCCGAGAATTTCGTCCATCCGGATTGAACTTTTTCGTAAGATAATGTGGTGATCACAACCGGAACTTCAACCGTCGGGTTGGCATCGTCATTTGTATTGATTGTAACGGTATCAGTGAAACGTCCGCTGTTATTGGCACGGATACGGATGCTCACGGCCAAGCTGTCGCCTGCTTCGATGCTTTTGGGCGTCTCAAGATTAATCTGTATCAATTCGGCATCGTTGACAGAAAAGCTCTGGATGGTCAGGCGATCTTCACCCAGATTCCGAACCATCAAAGTCGTATCATAATTGGTCTGAATCAGCAGGGAACCGATGGTAATCGTCCCGCCAATTCCTATCTGAGGCGGACCCAATATTTCATCCTCTCCACAACCA